>JAMPYE010000377.1 GCA_023700825.1 Thermoanaerobaculia bacterium
CCCCCCGGCGGTCGGCCCGAACTGACCCAGACGGCGCTTCGCGCCGCGCGCAGGCAGGAGTGCCTGCGCCACATTCAGGCGCCCATGCCGGCCGCACTCACCCGTTCCTTCGCTTTGCCACCCGCCCTAACCCGTCGTAGGCGGCGTACTTGTAGGCCTCGCTCAGCGACGGGAAGTTGAAGACCGAGTCGATGAAGGCGTTGATCGTGCCGCCGAACTGCATGACCATCAGGCCGGTGTGGACGATCTCCGAGGCGCTTTCGCCAACGGCGTGGACGCCGTGCAGCGTCAGCGACCTCGCGTCGAAGACGAGCTTGATGATGCCTGTGTCGTCGCCGATGATCTGCCCGCGAGCGTTCGCCGCGTAATAGGCGCGCCCGATCTCGCAGTCGATCCCCTTCTCGCGGCACTGCTCCTCGGTGAGCCCCACGCTCGAGAGCTCGGGAATCGTGTAGATCGCGTATGGGAGCAGCGGCGCGACGCGCGTCTTGTACTTGAGGTCGAACGCGTGGACCATCGCGACGCGCGCCTGCTCCATCGAGGTCGACGCGAGCGCCGGGAAGCCGATCACGTCGCCCGCCGCGTAGATGTTCGGCACCGAAGTCTGATACTGCTCGTTGACGACGACCACGCCGTTCCGGCCGGTGACGACGCCGACCTCCTCGAGCCCGAGCTGCGCGGTGTTGCTCTGCCGCCCCGCCGCGTAGAGCACTTTTTCCACCCGGACGTCCAGACCGTTGTCGAGCGTGAGCAGCACGCCGTCGTCGAGCACCCGGATCGCCGCAACCGGCACGCCGAGGAAGAGCTTGATGCCGAGCCGCGTGCGGAAACTGTCGAGCAGCACCGCGGCGATCTCGCGGTCGATGTGGCCGAGCAGCGCCGTGCGGCCGTCGATGAGCGTCACCGGCACGCCGAGCGACGCGAAGATCGACGCGTACTCGCAACCGATGACTCCCGCGCCGACGACCGCGAGACTCTTCGGGATCGTCCCGATGTCGAGGATCGAGTCGCTGTCGCAGATCTTGTCGTGGTCGAACGGCACGTGATCGGGCCGCAGCGGCGACGAGCCCGACGCGACCAGGATCACCTCGGCGGAAATCGTGCTGTCCCCTTCCGGGCCCGAGATGACGACGTCGTGCGCCGAGCTAAGCCGCGCCGCGCCGTGAATTCGCGCGATGTTGTGGCGGCGGATGTTCTCCTCGATCGTCGCGTGCTCGCGCTCGATCACCGTCCGCTTGCGATGCATGAGATCGGCCATCTGGACGTTCTCCTGCAGCGTGTAGTCGACGCCGTAGACCTCGCGCTGGCGGAAGCCCGACATGTGCAGCGCCGTCTCGCGCAGCGTCTTGGAGGGAACCGTGCCGGTGTTCACGCAGGCGCCGCCGACCACCGCGGCCTTTTCGACGATTGCCACCCGCTTGCCGAAGTAGGCCGCCTGCGCGGCACCTTTTTCTCCCGCAGGGCCGGCTCCGATGACGATCAGGTCGTAGTCGCGCATGCACCTATCTCCCAAAGGAACCGAAGGAATCCTGCGACGGGGCCGCGAAACCGATCAGTAATGGATGGCGACGTTTACCGGCGTTCCGCCGAGCCTGTCGCGCCCGTTGAGGAACGTCAGCTCGATGACGATCGAGTAGGCGACGACTTCCGCACCGAGGCGACGGACGAGCTCACCGGCCGCGGAGGCGGTGCCTCCGGTCGCAAGCACGTCGTCGATGACGATGACCCGGTCGCCGGGGGCCATTGCGTCCTCGTGGATCTCCAGGGCGTCGGTGCCGTACTCGAGCGCGTACTCGCTGCGGTGCGTTTTCCAGGGGAGCTTGCCCGGCTTTCGGATCGGCACGAAGCCGGCGCCAAGATGCTGCGCGACGGCAGCGCCGAAGATGAAGCCGCGGGACTCGATCGCGGCGACTTTCAGTCCGCGCTCTCCCGCGAACGGGCGCGAGAGGTGGTCGACCGTGGCGTTGAACGCGTGGGGAGACCCGAGCAGCGGAGTGATGTCCTTGAACATGATCCCCGGCTTCGGGAAGTCGGGCACGTCGCGGATGTAGTCGCGAAGGTCGATGTGTGTCGGATTCGTCATGTCAGAACTTCACGTCGAAATCGCCGAGCGGGCCCGCGCCTTCGCGGCGCTCCTGGTCGATGCGGACGACCTCCGCATAGCGGGGGCCCTCCTTGATCTCCGTGATCCACTCGTCGATCTTGTCGGGCTCGCCTTCGACCAGCGCTTCCACCGAGCTGTCCCGCAGGTTCTGGATCCAGCCCTTGAGGCCGAGCCGACGCGCCACGCGCGTCGCGTAGAAGCGGTATCCGACTCCCTGCACCTTGCCGTGAATCCTGATGTGGCGAATTTCCTTCATGTTTGGTTGTCTCTGACCGAGCCATGATAAGGCTTGGAGCGAGCGGAATGAAAGGCGCGTCGCCTCACTTCGCCTTTTCTTCGTCCTTCCACCCGAACCTGCCGATCAGCGGCACGAACGAGGCAGGGCCGCAGTCCTCGATCTGGATGCCGGTGCCGACGCGGCGGACGCGCGCCAAGCGCTGGTCGTCGCTCCTGCCGAGCGGAATCACGAGTGTTCCGCCACGCCCGAGTTGCTGGACGAGCGGCTCGGGGAGCTCCGGCGCGGTCGCGGCGACGATGATCCTGTCGAACGGCGCCTGGTCGCTCCATCCGTAGGTGCCGTCGAAGACCTTGACGCTGACGTTGTGGAGCTTCAGCTCGCGCACGAGCTCCACCGCGCGGAGCGCGAGCTCGTTGATCCTCTCGATCGAGAAGACCCTCGCCGCGACCTTCGAGAGCACGCAGGCCTGGTAGCCGGTTCCCGTGCCGACCTCGAGGACTTTTTCGCTCCCGTTGAGCTCGAGCAGCTCGATCATCCGCCCGACGATCCAGGGCTGCGAGATCGTCTGCCCGGCGCCGATGGGCAGGGCCGACTCGCCGTACGACTTCGCGCGGACGACCTGGGGAACGAAGAGGTGGCGCGGGGTCTGGCGCATCGCCTCGAGCACCCGCGGATCCTTCACTCCGCGCGCGGCGACGTAGCGCTCCACCATGAGCGCGCGCTGCTGCGCGTAATCGCGGTTCTCCGCGGCTGTCGCCGCGTCAGGCTTTGCGGGCTGCATCGCCGAGCCTCTCCTCGATCGATCGAAGCGACGCGATCGACGGATGGTGCGTCATGTCGAGATGGAGCGGCGTGATCGAGACGTGGCCGTTCATCACCGCCTCGATGTCGGTTCCCTCTCCACGATGCCAGACCGGAGGCTCGCCGCCGATCCAGTAGTACTTCCTGCCGCGCGGGTCGAGACGCTCGATGACTCCAACCTCATACTCGCGCCGTCCGAGCTTCGTCACGCGAACCCCGGCGAACGGAGGGTCGGGGAAGTTGACGTTGAGGATGATCCGCGGATCGCGATGCAGCACGAGAGCCTCGGCTACCAGCTCGGCGGCGAACGCCGCGCAAGGGACAAAATCGAAGTGCTCACCGACGAAGGCGGAAAACGCGATCGCGGGGACGTTCAGCAGCGAGCCCTCGAAGGCGGCCGAGATCGTTCCCGAGTAGGTCACGTCGTCGCCCATGTTCGGCCCGAAGTTGATCCCCGACACGACGAGGTCGGGGCGCCGGTCGCGAAACAGGTGCAGCAGCGCGAGATTCACGCAGTCGGTCGGCGTGCCGTCGACGATCCAGCGATCCGGGCCGATCTCCTGCAGCCGGAGCGGGCGGTTGAGGGTCAGCGCATGGCTGGCGGCACTCTGCTCGCGATCGGGAGCGACGATCACCACCTCGCCGAGCGGGCGAACCGCCTCGGCGAGCCGTGCCAGCCCCTCGCTGTAGATGCCGTCGTCGTTGGTGACGAGAATTCTAGGCATGTAACTCCCACACCGTTTCCGGCACGCGCTGCGGCGCGTCGAGACGGCCCGTGCTGCTCTTCGGACTCGGATTCTGCTGCTGCAGGCGCACGAGCCTCGAGTAGAGGCTCATCAGGAGAAAAAGAAGAAGCAGGATCACCGCGAGGCCGGCGATGCGGACGATCCAGATCGTGCGTTCGTTCAACCTTTGAACTTTAACGCATGCTTCGCGGCCCATTCAATCGCGTAGCGCATCGGCCGCGGATCGGCGACCCCCCGCCCCGCGATGTCGAAGGCCGTGCCGTGGTCGACCGAGCAGCGAAGATACGGCAGCCCGATGGTCACGTTGACCGAACTTTCGAAGTGCAGCGACTTGACCGGGATCAGCCCCTGGTCGTGGTACATCGCGACCACCAGGTCGTAGCGTCCGCGACTCGCCGACACGAAGACCGTGTCGGGTGCGAACGGCCCGATCGCGTCGACGCCACGCTCGCGGGCGAGCTTCACGCCGCGCTCGATCTCGATCTCGTCGTCCCCGAACGCGCGATCTTCGCCCGCATGAGGGTTCACCCCGGCGATCGCCACCCGCGGCACCGAGCCGTTCAATTGCTTGTAATAGTTCGTCGCGAGCTCGGCGATGTCCGCGATTCCCTCGGCCGTGATTGATCGGATCGCGTCGAGGAGCGACAGGTGCACGCTCAGCAGGACGACGCAGAGCGTCGGCGAGTCGAAGAGCATCGCGTAGTCGCGCCCGTACGTGCGGAGCCCCGCCTTCGACGCGAGAAGCTCGGTGTGTCCCGTGTGCTCGCTCCCCGCGAGCTTCACCGCGCGCTTGTGGATCGGAGCCGTGACGAGAGCCGAACACTGCCCCGCCGCGACCGCCGCGACCGCCGCGTCGATCGAAGCCAGCGCGACCCGCCCGTAATCGGCGCGAACGACTCCCATCTCGAGCGGGATCTTCTCCGCCGGCAGCGCGATCATCGCCCGCCGCGCCTTCGCGGCAGCCGCTTCGGCCGTCGAACTGAAGACCGGGAGGTCGAACGGTGCTGAGGCG
>JAMPYE010000378.1 GCA_023700825.1 Thermoanaerobaculia bacterium
CCGCCGCGAGCAACGGCGCCGCGTCGAACTGCCCCGTGGCAAGCCAGTCGGCCACGGCACGGCCACGCGACGCTCCTTTCGCGTCGCCTCTCTTTTCCGTCTCCCCGAGGAGATCGCGCGCCAGGTCGAGATCTCGCGCGCGCAGTGCAATCGTGCCGCGTTCCCGCGGGAACGACGCGTCCGACGGCGCCAGCTGCTGCCCGAGCGCGAGCCAGCTCTCGGCGAGCGCGCCGTTGCCGAGCGCGGAGAACGTGACACCGCAGAGCCAGATCAGGTGACTGTGAAGTTTCGCGATCTCGCCCGGCGCGAGCGACTCGACTAGCCTCGTCTCGCCCCGGCGTCCGGTGAGAATCGAGATCGTCACGCGGAGGTGCGGAAACACCCCCGCGGGATTGCCACCAGCGTACTCGGTTGCAGCCGCGGCCCAGCGCGCGCGGGCGACGACGAGCTCGCTCTTCGAGGCGAACAACGGCGCGAGGCGCGCGATCGCTTCGTCTGCGCGCCCGATGCCCGCGAGCGCAGAGCCCGCGAGCAGAGTCATCGTGTCCGACGGCACGCCGTAACCAGCGTGGTGCAACACCTCCTCCGGCACGTTCCGGCGATAGGCGAAGGCGGCAAGGCAGAAGCGGGCCTCCTCGGCCTCTCGCCTGTGCGCGGAGGCGCGAGACCAACGCTCGCCCGCCTCGGCGTAGCTGCCCTGCGAGGCAAACGCGTGCCCCGAGAGGAGCTCGAGGCGTGCGACCGCATCGTCTTCGGCGTCACGTTCGGCAAGGCCGCGCTCCGCGGCCAGCAGCAACTCCGCGTCCCGGCCGGCGCTCCAGTGCGCCTCCGCGTCGAGAAGAGACTCTGCGACACGGGGCGGCATCAGAAGGGCTCGAGCGTCAGAGGTTCGCAACGTTCCGCCCGCGGGCTTCAGCGTGCCGCGGCAGAGGACGCAGGAGCGGAAGCCGAATCGCTCCGACTCGTCGCAGGCGAGGCAGCGGCCCGCAATCGGCCAGCGCCAGAGGACGCGATCCGACTCTACGGCGGCATTGAGTCGATCGAAGGCGAGTCGCCCCTGGCGAAACGCGGCCGGGAAGCGATCGAACGGGATCTGGGCCAGGAACGCTGCCCACACGCCGGCGAGCCGGGCGCCGCGCGCGTCGAACGCGAGTCCGAGAATCTGGTGGTCGCTCGGGTCGGAGGTCTCGGTGACGCCGACGAGCGACTGGTGGCGTCGCGCCACGGCGAGGATTCGGCAGGACGGGCAGCGAGCGACCGGGGATTCGTCGGGGAACTCCCAGCCCGACTTGCAGCCGTGGCATCTCACCCGCATCGGCGATCACTCCCATCGCATCGAGGGCATGCAGGAATGGTATGCGCTCGCTGCCGAGCGGGGCAACCGACAGACCGTCCCTGCCGATACTGAGCGGGGCCGCGCGGGGCCATCGGGGCCGCGTAGTTTCTACCCAAACGCGACATTTCTTTCGGAGTAGGAAGCACGCTAGTGGCTGCCTGGTCTCGATCCTATGTTGCTGGTGATCAGTCTCATCGACGTGATTGCGACGACTGTCGCTACAAGGACGCAACCAGTGAGAGCAGTAGGAGTGACCAGACGACCGTTCACGATCGGCGCCATGCCGGTCGGCGGGTTCTCCCGCCCCGGCGAGTCGCTCTCGCGCGATGCTCCGCTTCGAACCAACCTGACCGTGGAGGTCACCCGCGCCGATGGCCTCGAGAAGTTTTCCGCCCTGCGGCCCGGGATCGCCATCCGGCACCTGCCCGATGTAAACAGCGATTTTAGAGAGCCTCCGAAAGCCCGCCGAGCCAACCCGCCGATCCCAGCCGATTCCGGCCGGAACAGGCGGTCTCGTCGCCGCAGATTGGAACTCCGGTTTTCGCGCCAGCGGGTGCGCTTGCCCGGCAAGGCCCTCACGGCCGCCTGCCCGGGCTGTGGTTGCTTCCGGACGCCCGAACGACCCGCTGAGTCTTCCCGCTGGTGAGCCGGGACGATCCGGCCGACGGCACGCCGGGCTCGCGAGTTCGTTCTCCGCACTCCCGCTCCGCCACGCTGGCAGGATATGCTCTCCCATCAATGAACTCCCGTCTCGAGTACCTCTATCGGAACGCGTCGAACTACAAGAAGTGGGGCGCCGTGGTTTTCTCCGGAACCGCGGACGCGGCGCTCTCTCGCCGGCTCGTGAACGCGCTCGAGAGTCAGGAGTTCTTCATCGCGAACCAGGTTCGCGTGCCGGAGTTGTTCTTCGACGACGGGCTCAAGCCGGAAGAGGATCTCTGCTGGCACGAGTTCGTCGCGCTCGAGACGGTGGACGAGGAGCCGACGGACCAGTTTTCCCGCACGGTCGTGTCGTTCGTCGAGGAGTGCGAGGCGGCCTCTCGCGCGGGATGGCAGGTCGTCGATCTGATGCGACGCGAGCCTAACCGGTGACGGCCCCCGTCGCCGTGCGCTCGGGAGCCCGCCGCTCTCGAGCCGGGTAGCCGCGCCGGGCACACCCGAACGACGCTGGAACACTCCGCGTAACTCGCGCGGCGCGCAATCCGTCACAATTCCCATTGGAGGATTCTCATGCGCCAGCCGTGGTTCGCACTCGTCCCGCTCATCGTTGCCGGCACTCTGAATGCTGACCCGACCGTGCCCCTGGCGGCGCAGTCCAGGCCGGTGGCGGGGAATCTCTCCAGGGCCGCCTCGGAGATGAAGCGCCCGGTCGAGCAACTCGTCGCGATCATCGATGCGGACACGGGAGACGTCGAGGAAGTGAAGCTGGCGATCGCTGAGCTTCGCACGGGAACGAAGGAGTCGCTCGCGAGCGCCGCCGGGAGGATCTCCAGGGTGCGCGGGCGAGCCGTTCGCGAGCGGCTCTCGTCTGCTTCCTCGTTGGACGAGGCCCATCTGGTCTTCAAGGATGCGGTGGCCGCGTATCCCTCCATCGACGAGGGGCGGCTTCGCGAGGCCGCGCACCATCTCGCCCTCCATCCCGTACGCGAGGTCCTGCGCCAACACCTCGCCGCAGCCGATTTGCTTCGCGAGTCGCTGGCCGCCTCGATGTCGGAACTGGAACGGAGCTCGGGAGCGCTCGAAGAGGCGATGACGCGCGGCCTGCTGGAGAAGAAGTCGGGGGTGGCGCGATGAGATCGATACTCCTTGCCGCGCTCTGCGCGATGTTCCTCGCAGCCCCAGCTCTCTCGGCAGACTCGAGACGCGTTGGTGAGCTGCAGTGGATCGAGCGACGGCTCGCGGAGCTGCAGGACGATTTTGCCGAGCGCCTGCGTCAGTACGAGCGGCGGCTCGATCGCGACGCGAAGGTGATCGAGGAAGTCGGAATTGCGATCGACGCGCTCGACTCGCCACAGGCTTACAGCGGCGTCGAGAAGGCGATCGAGCATCTCGCGAGCGCGATCGAGGTCGCGAGCGAGGAGCCGGGAATGCCGGCCGGGCTGATGGACGCGCTCCGGGAAGGCGAACGCGAGGTTCGCGCGCTCCGGTCGAACCCGACCTCACCCGACCGCGAGCGCGTGCGCCACGAGCTTCACCACACGCTCGTCGACCCGGCGGACGCGATCATTCGCGAGGACGTGGGCGAGGCCTCCGAGGTCTGCCTGCGAATTCGCCGTTCCCTCGCGCAGACGGAGGAGAAACTCGACCGGGTCATGAAGCTGCGATCGAGGCTGGTCGTCGGAACCGTCATGCCGAAGTGAGCCGGCCGTTCCGCCCCGGGCCCGTGCGCCTCGCGAGCCCGGGCGACCTCCTCGTCGTCGGTTGTTAGGCCATGGCGCGGCCCTCCTTCGCGCCATCCCCCGTCGTTTCCGTCGATCCTTCGCCAGCCACGCAACGGGGCCGAGGAATCGCTCGTCTGGTACGATGCCTCGGCCATGAAAAGAGCCGGAATCGTCTTCTTCGCACTCGCCTCCTCGTTCTTCGCGCAGGGCCTGGAGGCGGAGGTGCCGCCAGCTCCTGGAGAGAAGTTCTGGGCCGAGCTCGGCCGCCTCTGTGGGAAGTCCTTCGAAGGGCGGCTGGCCGAGGGGACGGAGCCCTCGGACGCTGATTTCGCGAAGCAGAAGCTCGTCATGCAGGTGCGGCAGTGCTCGGAGAACGAGATCCGCATTCCGTTCCACGCCGGCGACGACCATTCGCGCACGTGGGTGGTGATGCGGACGGATGTCGGCTTCCGGCTGAAGCACGATCACCGTCACGAGGATGGAAGTGAGGACGCCGTGACCTGGTACGGTGGCGACACCCGGACGGCCGGCGGCGCCACGTCGCTCGAGTTCCACGCCGACGCGCACACGGCGAAGATGCTTCCTGCCTCTGCGTCGAACATCTGGACGATCTCGATCGACCCGGGGAAGTCGTTCAGCTACGGCCTTCGGCGCGAGTCGAGCGGCCGGCGATTTCGCGTCGAATTCGATTTGACGCGGATCGTAGCGGACCCGCCTGCGCCATGGTGATCTGCTGTCGCAGGCCGCCGCGCGTGACCTCCGCTGCTGAGACTGTCTCTGTCGCGAGCGGGTGAAGGTCGGGGCGGTATACGGGAATCGAAGCGCGCGGCTGTGCGACGGAGCATTGAAAGGTAGAATCGGACGCGCGCTCCGCGGGAGCGAAAGAAAGTCGTAAATCTCGTCCCGAGAGGTTCCTCATGCGGAAGTCGATCCTGATGCTCTCCGTGGCCGCGTTGCTCGTGTGCCCGGTTCTCGCCGAAGAAGCGAAGTCGCTCGAAGCCCAGGTGAAAGGGCTCGCCGCGAAGGTCGAATCGCTCGAGTACGATCTCGACCAGGTCCGGAAGTCGTCCGACGACGCGCTCTTCTGGCTGCGCCTGTCGGACGTCGCCGAGATCGACAAGGTCCTGCTTGCCGGGCCGCCCAACCCTCGCGCGAAAGAAACCTACGGGATCAAGAACGAGCG
>JAMPYE010000379.1 GCA_023700825.1 Thermoanaerobaculia bacterium
CCCCCCGCCACCGGCTACTCTCCGGCGTCCCTGCGGGACGCTGGAACAGGACGAGCCCCAACCACAATCTACAATACCTGCGGCGCCAGATTCCCCGCGTCGATCCGTCGAATCAATTCGTCGAGCCGCGCGAGGGTGGAATTCCTGCCAAGGCCGACCGCCACGTCGAATATCGGCGGAGACGACACCCGGCCGACGAGCGCAACTCGCAGAGGATGAATGTACTTGCCGGCGCCCAAGCCCTTCGCCTCACCAAGCGCACGCACCGCGGCCTCGGTCGACTCGATCGTGAAGGCGGCGTCCCCGGCGAGAGTCTCGCGAAGGTCGCGCATCCTCGTCGCCAGATCGTCACCTTTGAGGTGCTTCTTCACCGCCTCGTCCTCGTACGTCACGGCCGTGTCGGAGATGTAGTAGTCGCGTACCTGCGCCGCGAGCTCGACGAGCGTCCGCGAGCGGATCTTGTAGAGCTCGAGCAGCTTCTCGAGCTTCGCGTCTAGCACCGGCGCCTCGGGCAGGAACTCGGCGAGATGGGGGTGGATCTCCGCGGCGCTCATCGCCATCAGGTACTGTCCGTTCACCCAGGCCAGTTTTTCGGCGTCGAAAACCGCCGCCGATTTATTGACGTCCGAGAGGTCGAAGATCGCCGTCGCGTCGTCGCGCGAGATGATCTCGCGGTCCCCGCCGGGAGCCCAGCCGAGCAGCATCAGGAAGTTGAACAGCGCCTGCGGGAGGATGCCCATCTTCTGGTACTCCTCCGTCGAGGTCGCCCCCGTCCGCTTTGAAAGCCGCTTCTTGTCGCTGCCGAGGATGAGCGGAAGGTGCGCGAAGGTCGGAGGCTCCACGCCGAACGCCCGGAACAAAACCACGTGCTTCGGGGTGTTCGAAAGGTGATCGTCACCCCTCGCGACGTGCGTGATCCCCATGTCGACGTCATCGACGACGACGGAAAGGTGGTAGGTCGGATTGCCGTCCGAGCGGAGCAGCACGAAGTCGTCGATCTGTTCGGCCTCGAAGCGGACGTGCCCGCGGATCAGGTCGTCGAACTCGATCGCCTCGGGCGGAACCTTGATTCGCACGGCGGACGGCTGGCCCGCGGGCTCGTCGGTGCGCGTGCGGCAGCGACCCGGATATCGGAACGCTTCACCTTTCTCTTCGGCGGCGCGACGCTCCGCCTCGAGGTCGTCGACCGAGCAGTAGCACCGATATGCCAGCCCCTTCGACACCAGCTCTTCGACACGCTCGCGATAACGGTCGAGGCGATCGCTCTGGTAGATCGGCCCCTCGTCCCACTCGCATCCGAGCCACTTGAGCGACGCGAGGATCTGATCGGCGTGGTGCTGCTTCGAGCGCTCGACGTCGGTGTCCTCGATCCTGAGCGCCATGATCCCTCCGTGGCGGCGCGCATGGAGCAGGTTGAAGATCGCCGTACGCGCCCCGCCGACGTGCAGGAACCCGGTGGGCGACGGCGCGAATCGAAGCTTCATCGGTCGGCTCATCGGGGCGAATGGTAACTGAGGATTTCGAATTTCGGATTTCGGATTTCGGATTTGAGAGGCGAATTCTCCCCAGCAAGACGATCTGCAAACGCTCCGATTCTCAAATCCGAAATCCCAATTCCGAAATCCGAAATCCCTATCGCACTGCCTCCACCATCACCCGCAGCGCGTCTTCGTCGTGCGCGACGGTCAGGTGGTCTCCTTCGGCGTAGTGCGTGGCGTCGCCGAGGGCGCGGAGCTCGGAGGGTGTGAGCCATTGCTGGCTGGTCAGGGAGGCGTGGATGTCGCCCGGTTCGGAGAGGAGGCCTGCAAGGCCGGCGCGGCCCTCGAGCTCGGGATCGCCGAGGAAGAGCGTCTTCCAGCCCGAGCCGTCGCGCATGACCACGGCGCGGCTCATCGTCGGGTGGCTCTTTCCTTGAATCGAAACGAGCCGCGTCGCTTCGGGCCAGGGCGCCGCATCGCTGTGAAGCAACGCATGAAGGCGTTTCGCGTCGTCGAGCCAGCCCTGCAGCAGCGCGAGGCGCTTGGGCTCGTCGCCGAAAATCTCCGGATTGCGTGCCGCGCGGCGCGCCGCGTCACGACCGAAGATCGACCAGCCATAGGTCTTCCACGATCGGGCGTCGAAGAGGTCAATGTCGAGCGGCCGGCCGCTCTCGTCGACGAAGAGATCGCTGCGTCCCGCCGGAAGATCCTGGTAGAGCGACGCGTAGGTGAAGAACATCTCGGGGCGGAACCGGCGGCCGACGATGCGCATGTAGATCCGGCCGCGATCGATCTCCCGGAGGATTCTGATGCCGCCCCCGTTGGCCGTGGCAAGCAGCGTCACCGACGCGACGCGCGCACGCGACGGCGGCCTGCGGATGCCCTGCTCCGCCTCGTCGATCGACACGTCGCCGTAGCGCACCGCCCAGCGGCAGAGGTACGTCGCGTTGCTCTGGCAGACGAGATGCACCTCGCGCGCGCTGCCGTCCTTTGACGCTGCGATCGAATCGATCCTCCGCACCAGCAGGCGTGCGTTCTCCACGCTCTCTTTCCGGAAGTCGTAGCCGAAGAGGACGAGATCGTCCCCGCGCCGATAGCCTTCGCGCTCGAACGCGCGAACGATCGGGAGGTAGACCTCACGACGGAGCAGCGGCAGGGATCCGACCCTGAGCATCGGGCTACCGGCCTCGAGCCGATCCTCGGCGCCTCCGATCGGCACCGCGAGCCTGTATCCGTCGTCGCGCGGAAGGAAGAAACTGCGGAGATCGCCCCAGAGAACGCGGCCGCTCTCTCGGTCGCGAAGCTCCGATCCGGTGATCCCCGGCACAAAGACCACGACGCCACGGGACGGTGCGCCGACGGACGTCTGCGGTGGAAGGGACGAGCCGCCAGTCGCACATCCGCTGACGACGAGGAGCGCGACGATCGAGGCGATCAGAACCGATGCGCGCCTCTTCGCGTTCGTTTCCCGGGTCAACGTGCCCCGCTGAGAGAAGACCCCGGCGCGCCCGCAACGTGGTCCGAACCGAAGATGAAGATCCCCGAGCCGTTGGTCGCCAGGTAGAGGCGGTCTTCCGCGATCGGGTCGGCAGCGAGCGACGATACGAGCTTTCGATCGACGGGAAGGCGCAGCGACTGCCAGGCCTTGCGGCCGGAGAATGGAGCCACCGTCGCTTCGTGGATCGCGAGGATCGTCCGGTCCAGTTCGCTCGCACCGGCGATGCGGCGTGCAAGGGGCTCGCCGTCGCCGAGCGCGGTCCAGCGCCCGTCGTCGACGACGCCTGCGCGCGCCCCCGCCGCCGTCCCGAAGATCACCACGCCCGACTCCATCTCTCGGCCTGCGACGAGCCTGCGCGCCTTCTCGGGGGCTCCGGCGATCGCGGCCCATTTCGCGCCGTCGAACATCGAAAGGCCGTCCTGGTTGAGCGCGTAGAGCGCCGGCTTTCCCTCGAATGCACCGACGGTGATGTCGATCGACCTCGAGCTCGAGCCCTTGAGGCGGTTCCAGTTCTTCCCGCCGTCACGTGAGGTGTAGACCCCTTCGGCCGACGCCGCGAACATGCGCGTGTCCGTGTAGCGGACGATCTTCTCCACGCGCACCGGAAGGAGCGGCGACCCCGCCATCTGCCACGTCCTGCCATCGTCGCTCCAGTAGAAGCCCTTCTCAGTTCCTGCGACGAAGCGCGCGCCCTCGCCCGTCTGCACGACGAGCGTGAGAATCTCGGGCAGCTGCGTCTCGCTCAGGCGCGTCCATCGCCGGCCGGCGTCGGACGACATGTGGATGCCGGACGCGGCGTTGCCGTGAACGACTGCCGCGTAAATCCGGCCCGACACTTCCGGGTCGGCGACGATGGCCGTCGCTCGCACGTTGCGGAGCCCGTCGCTCGATCGCGCGAACGTCGCACCCCGGTCGTTCGACACGTAGATGCCATCTCCTTCGGTCGCGAGCACGATCCGGCCGGGACGCTGCTTCGAGATCCCGATCGCGTTGACGACCTTCGTGTCGTCGGTGATCCGCTTCCAGCTCTTTCCGCCATCCTCGGTGAGATAGAGCCCGGCGACGGAGCCCGCGTAGACGCGTGCGCGATCGGAAGGGTCGATCTCGATCGTGTGAATGCGCCGGTTGTCGAACCCGTCGCGGAAACGTGTCCAGGAGTCGCCGCCGTTCGTCGAGTTGTAGACCCAGCCGCAGGTCGAAGCCCAGAGGCGATCGGGCTTCGCCGGGTCGATGAGAATCGAGAACACGTCGGTGTCGAGCACCATCCCCTTGCTCGCCAGCTGCCACGTCGCGCCACCGTCCTCGCTGCGGAACATCTGTCGCCACGTCCCCGCGTAGAGACGCTTCGGCGACCGCGGATCGATCGCGAGCGACTCGACGTTGACCTGGCTCGAGATCTTCGCCCACGTCGCGCCGCCGTTGAAGGTCTGATGGATGCCGGTGAGCCCTCCGACGATCGCGTGGTCCGCGTTCGCGGGATCGATCGCGAGCGCGCGCGGCGAAAAATCCTCCAGCCCTGCGTCCCGGCGTGTCCAGCTGATGCCTCCGTCGTTCGAGGTTGCGATGACGCCACCGCCCCAGAGCCCCCAGCAGGCCGCCCAGAGCCTTCCCCTCTCGTCGATGACGAGATTGTCGACGACGAACTCGGGGAAGGGATTCGACTTGCGCGGATTCGTCCAGCTGGCGGCGCCGTCCGTGGAGACGTAGACCTCACCGAGGCTCGTGCCGAGGAAAATGCGGTCAGGGTCGGCGGGATCGATCGCGAGCGAGCGAACGTCGGCGCCGTAGAGGCCGGCCGGGCGCCACTCGCCGAAAACCGGGAGCGCGACGACGGCGGCAAGAAGGAACGCGAGAAGGGTATGCACGCCGTGCGTAACCCCGAAAACCGGGACCGACATTTCTTCGATGCTGAATC
>JAMPYE010000380.1 GCA_023700825.1 Thermoanaerobaculia bacterium
AAGCGGCCCGGCGACATCGCCGAGGCCGATCGCGACTACTACCTCGAGCGCAAGTACCCGAGCTTCGGCAACCTGGCGCCGCGCGACATCTCCTCGCGCGCCGCGAAGGAAGCCTGCGACGACGGACGCGGGGTCGGCCCCGGCGGTCGCGGCGTCTATCTCGACTTTTCCGAAGCGATCGGACGTCTCGGCAAGAACGTCATCGCCGAGCGCTACGGCAACCTCTTCACCATGTACCACGAGATCACCGACGAGAATCCGTACGAAGTCCCGATGCGGATCTACCCGGCGGCGCACTACACGATGGGCGGTCTCTGGGTCGACTACAACCTGATGTCGAACCTCGAAGGGCTCTTCGTGATCGGCGAGGCGAACTTCTCCGACCACGGTGCGAACCGCCTCGGCGCCTCGGCGTTGATGCAGGGGCTCGCCGACGGCTACTTCGTGCTGCCGTACACGATCGGCAACTACCTGGTGCCCCTCATGGGCAAGAAGGTGACCAACGATCGCCCCGAGTTCAGGTCGGCCGAGGCCGAAGTTGCCGATCGCGCGAAGAAGCTCCTCTCGACCGGCGGCAAGAAGTCGGCCGAGGCGTACTGGCGGGATCTCGGGAAGATCATGTGGGACAAGAGCGGCATGGCGCGCGACGCCGCGGGCCTGAAGGCTGCGCGAACCGAGATCGGCGCCCTCCGCGAGGAGTACTGGAAGAACGTGAAGGTCCTCGGCACGGGCGACGAGCCTAACCAGGCGCTGGAGAAGGCGAGCCGCGTGGCCGACTTCTTCGAGCTCGCCGAGCTGATGGTCGTCGACGGGCTCGCTCGCGAGGAATCGGCCGGCGGGCACTTCCGCACCGAGCACCAGACCGAGGAAGGCGAAGCGAAGCGCAACGACGAAGAGTTCAGCTACGTCTCCGCGTGGGAGTGGAAGGGCGTCGGCGCGGAGCCGCAGCTCCACAAGGAGCCGCTCGTCTACGAAGAAGTGAAACTGGCGACGAGGAGCTACAAGTGATGAACGTCAAGCTGATCGTCTGGCGACAGAAGAATCCCTCGACGCCTGGCTCGATGAAGGAGTACGAGGCGAAGAACATCCCGAAAGAGGCGTCGTTCCTCGAGATGCTCGACATCGTCAACGAGGAGCTGATCGAGAAGAACGAGGAGCCGATCGCGTTCGAGCACGACTGCCGCGAAGGCATCTGCGGCTCGTGCGGCATGATGATCAACGGCAAGGCGCACGGCGGCTTCCGCACGGCGACCTGCCAGATTCACATGCGCCAGTTCCAGGACGGCGACACGATCTGGGTCGAGCCGTTCCGCGCGAAGGCGTTCCCGATCATTCGCGACCTGATCGTCGACCGGGCGCCGCTCGACTCGATCATGCAGTCGGGCGGCTTCATCTCCGCCCCGACCGGCTGCGCCCCCGACGCGAACGCGATCCCGATCCCGAAGGACGTGGCCGAGTACGCGATGGACGCGGCCGAGTGCATCGGCTGCGGCGCCTGTGTCGCCCAGTGCCCGAACGGCGCAGGGCAGCTCTTCACCGCGGCGAAGGTCTCGCACCTCGGCCTGCTCCCGCAGGGACAGGCGGAGCGCTACGTCCGCGCCGACGCGATGGTGAAGACGATGGAGGAGTACTTCGGATCGTGCTCGAATTTCCGCGAGTGCGAGGCCGTCTGCCCGAAGTCGATCTCGACCGACTTCATCGCGCGGCTCAACGGCGACTACCTGAAGGCGCAGTTCGTGCCGAAAAAGCCGTCGGGCAAGTTCCGAAACGAATAAAGCCCCGCTCGCATTAGGTTGTGACGTAGAACGGCGGGGCGAAAGGCCCCGCCGTTTCATCGATATGCCATGAGCAACGACGAATTCACGACTTCGCGGCGCCGGATCGCGCGCATCGGCTTCCGCACTCCGCGTCCCGCGCGCTTCGGGACTCACGACGCGGTCGTCATCGACCTCAGCCTGCACGGTGCCGGCATTCAGCATCCGTCGCCGATCAAGCTCGGCTCCGAGGCTCTGCTCCGGTTCCGGCTGGAGAAGCAGGAGCACGCGATGCGCTGCCGCGCGATTCGCAGCAAGCTCGAGATGCAGCAGCACGAGGACGGCCTCGTGCAGGTCTATCGCACGGGCCTCGCGTTCGTTGGGCTCGAGCAGGAGGCGGTCTCGCTCCGCGAGGCGCTTCGCAAGCGCGCGAACCGCGCGATCCTGCTGCAGCAGGCGAACGCGCTCTCGAGGCCCGAGCTCGCCGAGATGGAGAAGGACGCCGCGTCGAGCGACCGGATCGAGATCGGCTTTCTCGCCCCCTGGCTCAAGCCGAAGCCGTTCCTCTGCTGCACGCTCGAACGCGGGCGCAAGTGGAAAATGGTCCGGGTGAGCAAGGCCGAGCAGCCCGAGAACGGCTTCACGGTGCTCGCCGAGGAAAGCGAGAAGGACCTCGACAAGCTGCGCAGGCTTTACGAGGACGGTTCCGCGGAACAGCGGAATCTGATCCAGCTCTTCGCGCACCTGAGCATCAGCGAGACCGGCTAGCGGCTTCCCCGGGATCCGCGCGCGCGGACCATCGTGTCCCGGGCTGCCTCGCGATACCATTGGCTCATGGGGAGTCACGCCGAGTCGATCGAAGCGCCCGTCATGCTCGTGGCGATGCCGCAGATCGTCGACCCGTTCTTCTGGCACAGCGTCGTCCTGCTCGTCGAGTACACCGCCGAAGGAAGCCTCGGGCTCGTCATCAATCGCCCGACGGAGCTGAAGGTTTCCGACGTGCTGCGCGAGCTCGAGATCGCCTGGACGGGAGATCCCGAAGAGATCGTGCACCTCGGCGGGCCGGTCCAGCCGCAACTCGGCTCGGTGCTCTACCGGGCCGAAGGGAACGGAACGGACGAGGCGAGCGCCGAGATCGTCGACGGGCTCTGCGTCTCGCAGAACATCGAGACGCTGCGGCGCCTCGCCACGTCGCTCCCGTTCGAGCTCAGGCTCGTGCTCGGCTACGCGGGGTGGTCGGCGGGACAGCTGGACGAGGAGATTCGACGGCACGACTGGCTCGTCGCTCCGATCGATGTCGGCCAGATCTTCGCGCCCGACCCGGAAAACGTGTGGGAGCGTGTGCTGCATTCGATCGGCATCCGGCCGGAGTCGCTCCCGACGATTCCGTTCGACGGCAGCGACGAAGTGCCTTCGTAAGGAACGGGCGCGCGATCCTCGGTCAAAGGACCGGCACGCGGGTCGCCGCCGCGCCGTGGATCTTCGACGATTTCGGGCTCTGTGCGAATGCGACGACCTCGAGCCGGTCGAGCTTCCACGAAGGGTCGGGACGGATCTCGAGCTGTCCCGCGCCGTCGCCACGCGGACGGAGCGTCGCGGCGCGCTGGAGTACGCGCACGACGTTGTCGTTGCGAAGCGTGCGGCCGCCGTTCTCCCCGCGCCCCACGTCCGTGACGAGGCCGTCTTCGACGAGCGCGACCCAGACTTCGAGCGTCGCGCCGGTCGATTGCGTTCCCTTGACGTCGATCGCGATCGCTCCCGAGGGCGTCGACATAGCCGAGAGCATGAGCCGCGCCGATGGAGCCTCGACGATCGCCGCTCCGATCGCGTCGCGCACGGCATGCTCGCTCGATCCGACGATGCCTCGCGTCCCGTTCACGACGAGCTGCGGCGTGTAGACGTCACCGCGAAGGGTGCGCGAGTAATCGCGCTGGCGCTGCGACCACTCGCGCGCCGAAAAAGGATCGCTCCAGCCGAGGTGATTCCAGTAGTCGACGTGGAACGAGAGCGCAATCACGCGTCCGCGCAGTGACGGCTCCGAGTCGAGCTTCGCGAGCAGTGCGTCCGCGGGAGGGCAGCTCGAGCAGCCCTGTGAGGTGAAGAGCTCGAGGACCGCGATCCCCTCCGCCGCCGGAGGAGGGGACGATTCCGCGCTCCCGCTGCACGAGAGCGCCAGCAGCGAGACCGAGACGAGCAGCAGCTTCATGCTCCCGACGACGAAGAACCCGGCGCGACGATTGCGGAAGGCTGTTACGTCTCTGGCAACGATCGCGTGCTGTCGCATAGACTCTCCGGACGATCAACCTCGAAGGAGACCGCCATGTACAAGCTGATGCTGCTCCGCCACGGCGAGAGCGAATGGAACAAGGAGAACCGCTTCACCGGCTGGACCGACGTCCGGCTCACCGCGAAGGGGACGGACGAGGCGAAGGAAGCGGGACGGCTGATGAAGCAGGAAGGCTTCACCTTCGACATCGCCTACACCTCCGTGCTCAGCCGCGCGATCAAGACGCTCTGGCTCGCGCTCGAAGAGATGGACCTGATGTGGATTCCTGTCGTGAACGACTACCGTCTCAACGAGCGGCACTACGGGGGGCTGCAGGGGCTGAACAAGGCGGAGACCGCCGAGAAGCACGGCGCCGACCAGGTGAAGATCTGGCGCCGCAGCTACGACATCCCGCCGCCGTTGCTGGCGCTCGACGATCCGCGCCACCCGTCGAAGGATCCGCGCTACGCGTCGGTGCCGGCGAGCGCACTGCCACTTACCGAGTCTCTCAAGGACACCGTCGCGCGGTTCCTCCCGCTGTGGCACGAGACGATCGCACCGATGGTGAAGAGCGGAAAGCGCGTGATCATCGCCGCGCACGGCAACAGCCTCCGCGCGCTCGTGAAGTATCTCGACAACGTCTCGGAAGCCGACATCGTGGAATTGAACATCCCGACCGGCATCCCGCTTCTCTATGAGCTCGACAAGGAGCTGAAGCCGATATCCAGCCGTTACCTCGGCGACGCCGAAGCGGCAAAGAAGGCGGCCGCCGCCGTGGCGGCGCAGGCGGCGAAGAAGTAGGGCGAACGCCGTCATGTGGAGTGCGCAAGCGCAGCTTGCGCCCTTCCAAGCCGAAGCGAAGCTTCG
>JAMPYE010000381.1 GCA_023700825.1 Thermoanaerobaculia bacterium
CAGGGCAAGCACGACGACGTTCCGGAGCAGGCGTTCTACCTGCAGGGCACGATCGAGGACGTTCTCGAGCGCGCGGAGCAGATGAAGAGCGCGGTGGCGTAGCGCCATGGCCGAGCTTCCGACCAAGCTTCACTTCACCCTCGTCACGCGCGAGAAGAAGGTCCTCGAGCAGGACGTCGACGAGGTCGTGCTCCCCGCCATGCGGGGAGCAATCGGCGTTCTCCCGGGGCACACGCCGCTCCTCGCGATGCTCAAGGTCGGCGAGATGTCGTACCGCGTCGGCGACAAGCACTTCATGATGGTGCTGACGTGGGGCTTCGCGGAGATCCTCCCCGATCGCGTCATCGTGATCGCCGAAGGCGCCATGAAGGCCGAAGAAATCGGGGCCGAGCAGTTCGAGAAGATGAAGATGGACGCCGAGCGCGAGCTGATGTCGCTCGTCTCGCACGACGAGGAGTTCGCGCGCGCCGAGGCGAAGCTCGACCAGTCGATCGCGAAGGGCCTCTCGGGAATCAAGCACTGAACACACGCGTACCACGACGTGAAACCCGACGCCGCCGCGAGGCGGCGTCCGTCGTTTTCGGGCATCCGGGGGGCGGTCCAGCCGGCCTGCCGCTCCGGCAAAGGAAACACCGAAAACCGCTGTAAAACCTCCGGAAGTCGAACCGGGTCAGCGCTTGCGCTCGTCCGGAAAGCCTTGCGCCGCCGGGCGTCACCGGAATATAAAGGCGCGGCTTCCCAGTTGCCGAAAGCCCGTTGAAGCCTCGTTCTCCCCTTGGAAACAGGCGTTGGAAGGATCCTGAGTGGCAAAAAATCTGGTCATCGTCGAGTCGCCCGCGAAAGCGAAAACGATCAACAAGTTCCTTGGCAAGGACTTCACCGTGAAGGCCTCCGTCGGCCATATCCGCGACCTTCCGAAGAGCGATCTCGGCGTCAACGAAGAAACCTTCGAGCCCGACTACGTCATCCTTGAAACCAAGGAAAAGGTGGTCGCCGAGCTCCGCGCCGCCGCGAAAAAGGCCGACAACATCTTCATCGCATCCGATCCTGATCGCGAGGGAGAGGCCATTGGCTGGCACGTGATGCACGTGCTCGGCGGCGACGCGACGAAGGTTCAGCGAATTCTGTTCCACGAGATCACGAAGACCGCCGTTCAGAAGGCGATCAAGCAGCCCGGCAAGATCGACCTCAACAAGGTCAATGCCCAGCAGGCGCGGCGCGTCCTCGACCGCCTCGTCGGCTACAAGCTCTCTCCCCTCCTCTGGGACAAGGTTCGCCGCGGGCTTTCCGCCGGCCGCGTCCAGTCGGTCGCGCTCAAGATGATCGTCGACCGCGAGAACGACATCGCGAAGTTCAAGCCCGAGGAGTACTGGACCTTCGCCGCGAAGCTCGACGCCGCGCAGCCTCCGCCGTTCGTGGCGAAGCTGCTGAAGGTGGACGGCAAGAAGGCCGAGGTTCCGAACGAGGAGACCGCGCGAAAAATCGAGACCGAGCTGAAGAGCGGCTCCTACAAGGTCGCGAAGATCGCGCGCAAGGAGCGCAAGCAGTCTCCGCCCGCGCCCTTCATCACGTCGAAGCTCCAGCAGGAAGCCTATCGCCGCTTCAAGTATCCGGTAAAGCGGACGATGCAGATCGCGCAGGGGCTCTACGAAGGCAAAGAGCTCGGCAAGGACGGGCAGGTCGGTCTCATCACCTACATGCGTACCGACTCCGTGCGGATCTCCGACGACGCGATGGCGGAGATGCGGCAGTACATCGGCAAGAAGTACGGCGAGGACATCCTCCCCGAGAAGCCGAACGTCTACCGCGCCAAGAAGTCGGCGCAGGAAGCGCACGAGGCGATCCGCCCGACGACATTCGAGTACGAGCCCGAGGCGATCAAGGACTTTCTCTCCCGCGACGAGTACAACATTTACAAGCTGATCTTCGAGCGCACCGTCGCGTCGCAGATGAAACCGGCGCTCTTCGACGTCACCGACGTCGAGATCGAGTGCGGCAAGCTCACGCTCAAGGCCTCGGGCGAGGTTCAGAAGTTCGCGGGTTTCCTTGCGATCTTCCAGGACGACCTCGAGGAAGAGGACGCCGCCGAGCACGAGGAGCTCCTCTCGAAGAAGCTCCCCAGGATGCAGGAAGGCGACGCGCTCACGCTGCGCGAGCTCGACACGAAGCAGAACTGCACACAGCCCCCGCCGCGCTACACCGAAGCGACGCTCGTCAAGGCGCTCGAAGAGAACGGCATCGGCCGCCCGTCCACGTACGGGGCGATCCTTCAGACGATCCAGACCCGCGACTACACCTACAAAGACGAGGGGAAGTTCGTCCCGAGCCAGCTCGGCACCCTCGTGGCGAACCTGCTGCGCGAGTCGTTCGGCGACATCATCGACGAGGGCTACACCGCCCGCCTCGAGGACGAGCTCGACGAGATCGAAGCCGGCAAGGTCGACTGGATCGACGCCCTCCGACGCTTCTCGCTCAAGTTCAACAAGGACCTCGGCGTCGCGCAGGAGCACATGCGCAGCGTGAAGGGCCAGGGAGTCGAGACCGACGAGATCTGCGACAAGTGCGGCTCGAAGATGGCGATCAAGTTCGGCCGTTTCGGCGAGTTCCTCGCATGCACGAACTATCCCGAGTGCAAGAACACGAAGGAGATCCCTCAGCAGGCCGCCGCGAAAGCGAACGGCGAAGAGCCGATGGTCTGCGACAAGTGCGGCAAGCCGATGGCTCTCAAGCGCTCCCGCTTCGGCCAGTTCTTCGCCTGCACCGGCTATCCCGAGTGCAAGAACACGAAGGACCCGAAGCTCCTCAATCTGCCGCAGAGCAGCGAGCCGATTCCGCCGTGCGAAAAGTGCGGCAAGGAAATGATCCTCAAGCGCGGCCGCTTCGGCCCGTTCTACAGCTGCTCGGGCTATCCCGACTGCTCGAACATCCGCAAGATCGGCGGGAAGGGCCATCCCCCGGAGCCGACGGGCGTGAACTGCCCGACCTGCAAGGAGGGCGAGATGGTCATGCGCATCTCGAAGCGCGGGCCGTTCTACTCGTGCAACCGCTACCCGAAGTGCGACTTCACGCTGAACAAACGCCCCGTGGGGCGTGCCTGCCCGAAGTGCAAGGCGCCTTACCTGCTGCTGCACGAGACGAAGAAGGAAGGGAAGATCGAGCTCTGCAACAACTCGGAATGCGATTACAGGGCGCCGGTTCGCGAAGAAGCGGGCGTCGACGCGAAGTGAGACTTAAAACAAGACACAATTAATCGGCCTCGTTAATGGGCCTTATTTGGTTATCTAAACTGCGACTCGCAAGAGTCGCAGTTTTGTGTGGTGCTTTTCGATTTACAATTCCGGCCGGCCGATGTCCGAAGTCCAGTCCGCCGCGATCTCGCTGCGTCGCACCGCGTTCTGCGCGGCCGTGGCCGCGCTCGTCCTCCTCGTGCCGACCGGAGGGTTGTTCACCACGGGAGTCCGCACTACCGCGGCGACGGGGCTTCTCATGGGGCTGCTCTGGCTCTCCGAGGCGTTGCCGCTGGGGCTCACGGCACTGATCCCGCTCGTCGTCTTTCCCCTCACTGGCATCCGCACGGCGGAACAGGCGGCTGCTCCCTATGCAAATTCGGCAGTCTTTCTCTTCCTCGGGGGTTTTCTCGTCGCTTCGGCGGTGGAGAAATGGGGGCTCCACCGGCGCATCGCGTGGCACACCCTGCGGCGCGTCGGCACGGAGCCGCGCCGAATCGTCCTGGCGGTTCTCATCGCCAGCGCCGGGCTCTCGATGTGGATCTCGAACACGGCGACGACGCTGATGCTCGCGCCGATCGCCGTGGCGATCGTTCACGGCGCGGCCGGAACCCACGAAGGCGACCTCGGAGCCGAGCACGACAACCCCCTCGCGCGGCTCGGCAGCGCGACGCTCCTCGCCGTCTGCTACGGCGCGTCGCTCGGCGGGCTGGGAACGCCGATCGGGACGCCGACGAACCTGATCTTCCTCGGTTCGGTGAAGGAGCTCTTTCCGTCGGCGGCGACGGTGAGCTTCGCGCAGTGGATGCTCTTCGGTTGCGTCTATCTCGCGTTCACCCTGCCCGCCTGCTGGCTAATCCTCATCGTCGCGATGCGGCTTGGAAAGGGCGCTCCGATCCCGCTCGAGAAACTGGGCCTCGAAAAGCCGACGACGCTGGCGAGAGCGGAAAAGCTGACCATCGCGCTCTTCACAGTGACGGCGCTGCTCTGGATGTTCCGCGCCGACATCGTGATTGGCGAGAACTTCCGGATCCCCGGCTGGTCGAACCTCTTCCCGGCGGCGAAGGCGATCAACGACTCGACCGTGGCACTCGTGATGGCCTTCGTTGGATTCCTTCTGCCGGTGGGCGAAGGGAAGCGGCTCATCGGCTGGGAAGAATTCAAGCGCGCGCCGTGGGAGATCCTGATCCTCTTTGGCGGCGGCTTCGCGCTCGCCGACGGATTCGAGGCGAGCGGCTTCTCGAAGTGGTGCGGCGAGCGGCTCGAGTTCGTCGGCGGCTGGCCGCCGGTCGCTACGATCCTCGTCATCTGCGTCGTCGTGACACTGCTGAGCGAGATGGCGTCGAACGTCGCGACGGCGTCGGCGATGATGCCGGTGATGGCGGCCGTCGCGGTGACGATCGGCGTTCACCCTTACTTCCTGATGCTCCCCGCGGTGCTCGCCGCCTCGTCCGGCTTCATGCTCCCCGTCGCGACGGCGCCGAACACGATCGTCTTTGGCACGGGGCTCGTGAAGGTGCGCGACATGGCGAGGACAGGCTTCACGCTCGACCTCGTCTGCGCCGTCGTGATCACGTTGATCACGTTCCTCGTGATCCCGTACGTGCTGGGGATCGACTTTCGAACGGCACTCGTGCCGTAAGCGAAAGGCGGCAGGGG
>JAMPYE010000382.1 GCA_023700825.1 Thermoanaerobaculia bacterium
CGCCGTAGTCGACGACGTAGACCTCTCCCGCCGCGTCCTGCCCGAAGCTCGAGATGGGGATGCCGGGCGAAAGCAGGATCGTCGACGTCCACGCTCCGCCCTCACCACGAGTCGCGCCCCATATCGTGCCCGTGCAGAAGTCGCCGTAGACGAACGTGCCCGAGAGTCGCGCGCTCCGTCCACGGTAGACGTAGCCGCCGGTAACCGAGCAGCCGTCGTCGTGCGAGTATTCGAGGATAGGCTTCACGAGCGCATCGTTGTCGCACCCCGTGGCCGGGTTGTAGCAGTGCGTTCCCTCCATGAGCCGCCATCCGTAGTTCTCGCCGCCGGGGCTGGATGCGGGCTGGAAGTTGACCTCCTCCCAGCGGTTCTGGCCGACGTCCGCGATGAAGAGGTCGCCAGTCTTCAGGTCGAAGCTGAATCGCCAGGGATTGCGGAGCCCGATCGCCCAGATCTCCGGACGCCCGGTACCGATGAAGGGATTCGTCGGCGGAATGGCGTAGGGCGCCGCGCCGTCGACGTCGATCCGAAGCATCTTGCCGAGGAGGTCGCCCGCGTTCTGCGCCCGATCGTCCGGATCGCCCCCGGCGCCGCCGTCACCCGTGCCGATGTAGAGGTAGCCGTCCGGGCCGAACTGGATCTGCCCGCCGTTGTGGTTCGCGAACGGCTGGTTCACGCGAAGAACGACCGATTCGCTGCTCTCGTCGGCGACGTCGGGATTTCCCGCGCTGACCCGGAATCGCGAAACGACTGTATTGCCGGACGTGTCCGTGTAGTTCACGAAGACGAGCCCGTTCGCCTGGTACGCCGGATGAAACGCGATGCCTAACAGGCCCCGCTCGCCGCAGCAGCTCACGCGGCTGCGAATGTCGAGGAACGGCTCCACGACCAGCGACCCGTGCTTCACGACCCGTATCCGGCCCGGCTGCTCCGCGATGAAGAGCCTCGCTGCGTCGCCGGGCGCCACCGTAAGAGACACGGGCCGGTCGAGGCCGGTCGCGATCGGCGACAGCACGACTGTCGGGTCCGCGCCGGCGACGTCAGGGGAGTCGCATGCGCTGGAGAGGATGGCGAGAGCGAGCACCATCGTGGCTGCCTGCTTCATGGGATGAGTGTAATCGAGCGCGGTCGGTTTCCAGCCGCCTGCCGGCGCGCATATACTCCCCGTGGCTTTTTTGATCGAAGATCTCGACGTCACGGAGGTTTCCCGTTTGAATACGACCCTCAAACTCCTCGCCCTCTTGAGTCTCGCCGCGGTGGCAATCGGTGCCGCCGGTGAGAGTACCGTACCCGCCGGCACGAAGATCCCGCAGACGCAGATCGATGCCTATACCCGCTACGTCGAGTTCCTTGCCGATGACGCGCGCGAAGGCCGCGGCCTCGGCACGAAGGGAATCGGCGACGCCGCGGAGATGATCGAGACGCGGCTGCAGGCTGCGGCGATCGAGCCGGCGTTCGGCAAGTCGTACCGCCAGCCGTTCCGCGTGAAGACCGGAGTCGAGAAGGAACCGGGCAACGTGCTCGAAGGGATCGACGACGAGGCGTGGACGCCGCTCGGATTTTCGAGCAGCGGCAGCTTCGCGGGCGAGCTCGCCTTCGTCGGGTACGGCATCGATTCCGAGCCGATCGGCTTCCGCGAGCTCGAAGGGGTCGACTTGAAAGGCAAGGTCGCCATGATCCTCCGGTACGAGCCGCAGGAGAGGGACGACGCATCTCCGTTCGACGGGAAGCGCCCCAGCCGCTGGTCAGCGATTCGCTACAAGGTGCTCCAGGCGCGCGAGCGCGGCGCCACCGCGGTGATCTTCGTGACCGGACCGCTGCAGGACGAGGACAAAGACAAGCTCCCCGCGCTGCGCAACGACGGCCCCGAGAGCCCCGCGGGCCTTCCCGTGATCCAGCTCAAGACCTCTTCGGCGCAGCAGTGGCTCGCGTCCGTCGGAATCGATCTGAAAGCATGGCAGCAAAGTGTCGACCGCGATCTCAAGCCGCGCTCGTTTGCGAACACCGGGATCATGGTCAAGGGCAACGTTGCGCTCCGCAATACCTGGGCTGACTCCGAGAACGTGGCCGGCGTCATCCGTGGGAAGGGGAAGGGCGCGGACGAAGTGGTCGTGATCGGCGCCCACTACGACCACCTCGGCATGGGCGGCGACCGCTCGATGAAGCCGAACGAGAAAGCCGTGCACAACGGCGCCGACGACAACGCCTCCGGGACTGCCGCGGTGCTCGTCGCGGCGGAACGCATGAAGACCCTGCTCAAGGGAGTGAAGAATCACCGGACGGTCCTGTTCGCGCTCTTCTCGGCAGAGGAGGTCGGGCTCGCCGGATCGGGGCACTTCGTCGAGAACTCGCCGGTGCCGACGAAGTCGATCGTCGCGATGATCAACCTCGACATGGTCGGCAACCTCACGAACGACGAGCTCGCAGCGCTCGGTACCGACTCGGCTCCCGAGTGGAAGCCTGCTCTCGAAACGGCGGCGAAGGAGTTGAACCTCAAAGTTGCCGCCGGAGGCGACGGATACGGCCCGTCGGACCAGACGAGTTTCTACGCTGTCGGGATCCCGGTGACTCACTTCTTCACCGGGACGCACGACCGCTACCACTCGCCGGCTGACGACGCCAACACGATCAACTTCGAAGGCGGCGCGCGGATCGCGGAGCTGACTGCGCGCCTTGGCGCGGCAATCGCGACTGCGAAGCTGACGCCGAAGTACGCGAAGTCGGGTACCGCGCCCGCGATGCAGGGTGACAGCCGAGGCTACGGCGCGTATCTCGGTACCGTTCCCGACAACAAGGCGATGGGCGCCGCTTCGGGCGGTGTTCTGCTCTCCGGCGTTCGAACCGGCGGGCCCGCGGACCTCGCGGGCATCCGCGCCGGCGACACGATCATCAAGATCGCGGGAACCACGATCACGAATCTTTACGACATGACCTACGCGCTTCAGGACTCGAAGCCGGGTGAGACGGTCGACGTCATCGTGATCCGCGACGGCAAGGAAGTGACCCTTCGCGCGACTCTCGGAGAGCGCTCGGCACGGGCAGGCGGGACTCCTCCGGCAAAACCTTCTGCTGCTCCTGCGGCTCCCGGCCAGCCGGCGGCGCCGCCTCCCGCCGCTGCGCCTGCGGCACCGTCAGCGCCGGGAGCTCCCCCCGCAGCGGCACCTGCTCCCGCGACTCCCCATGCGGGTGGCCCGCCTCCCGGGATGCCTCCGGGCATGATGGGTGGAGCGTCCGCCGCCCCCGATTTCTACGCCAATCGTCCCGGCGAGAAGTTCGTCATGGGCGCCGGCAAGCCGTTCGCCAAGACGTTCGAGGGAGAGAATCACATCAAGGACGTCCGGCAGCTGACCTTCGGCGGCGAGAACGCCGAGGCGTATTTCAGCCCCGACGGCACAAAGCTGATCTATCAGCTGACGAAGGGCAAGGGCGAGTGCGACCAGCAGTACGTCATGGATCTCGCGACGGGCGAGTCGAAGCTCGTATCGGGAGGCAAGGGGCGCACGACGTGCGGCTACTACGACTGGCCGGAGGCGGACAGGATCATCTGGGCGTCGACGGTCTCGGGAGGGGAGGCATGCCCTCCGACCCCCGATCGCTCGCGCGGTTACGTCTGGCCCGTTTACGGATCGTACGAGCTCTACCTGTCGGATCCCGACGGCGCGAACGTGCAGCGGCTCACGAACAACGAGGCGTACGACGCGGAAGCAACCTGGTGCCATCGCGGCGGCAAGTTCGTCTTCACGTCGGATCGCGACGGTGATCTCGAGCTCTATGAGTCGGACGAGGCGGGGAACGTCAAGAGGTTGACGAACTCGCCTGGCTACGACGGCGGCGCGTTCTACAGCCCCGACTGCCGCGAGATCGTGTGGCGCTCGTGGCACTACGATACGGAAGGGCCGGAGCTCGACGAGTACCGCGCGCTGCTCAAGGAGCATCTCGTGCGTCCTGCGAAAATGGAGCTCTGGGTGATGAACGCCGACGGAACGAATCAGCGGCAGATCACGACGACGGGAGCGGCGAACTTCGGCCCGTATTTCCATCCCGACGGAAAGCGGATCATCTACTCGTCGAACCACAAGACCGGCGGCAATCGCGAGTTCGAGCTCTTCATGGTCGACAAGACCGGCGGCGAGGCAGAGCGCATCACGACGGCTCCCGGCTTCGACGGCTTCCCGATGTTCAGCCCGGACGGAATGTACCTCGTCTGGGGATCGAACCGGGCGCAGGAAGGCGGCTTCGAAACGAACCTCTTCCTCGCGCGCTGGGTGGATTAGGCAGCGCGAACCAACGAATCGAATCCAAATGGCGGCCTCGGGGCCGCCACTTGCGTTCGTGCGCGATCGCGTCGAAGCGGGAGCGTGGCGCGGCAGCGCGGGTCGCGTTATGCTTGAAGAGAATCCCGAGAGCCAGCATGACGCAGGAGCTTGCGCAGCGTATCCGGTTCCGCGAGACGATCGGAGAGAGCAACTACGCGATCACGCGGCTCGCGTACGATCCGGAGCTCGGAAAGCGCGTTGTGGTGAAGACGCTCGAGCTTTCCCGTGTCGATGACGAAAAGGTCGTCGAGCTCTTCCGGCGCGAGGCCAGGGTGCTCGCAAATCTCGATCACCCTCGAATCCCGAAATTCGTCGGCGTGTACGATGAGAGGGACGAGAACGGGCGCCGCTTGAATCTCGTGCAGCAACACGTGGACGGGGTCGATCTCGAGCGCGTGATCGAGGCTGGCCGCCACTTCACGGAGGCCGAAGTGATTCGGATCGGGAGCGAGCTCTCGTCGATCCTCGCTTACCTCCACGGTTTCTCCCCGCCGATCATCCATCGTGACATCAAACCGAGCAACATCATCCTCGATGCAAATGATGAGGTCTGGCTCGTCGAC
>JAMPYE010000383.1 GCA_023700825.1 Thermoanaerobaculia bacterium
CGGCAGATCGTCCAAAACTTCCTCACGCCTGCGGCGGAGCGAGCCGCGGTTCTCCAGCCACCACCGGCGCGCTTTGGCCTCGGTCCAGGCCCCGATCTCGGGCTCCAGCTGATCGAGTCGCTCGATCACCTCGTGCGCCGACCGCGGGCGGGAATCGGGGTACTTCGAGAGGAGGGACGCGACGAGAGCCTCGAGCGCCGGGGCGATGGGATGTGACGTGGCCACCGAGAGCGAGGCCGGCGGGCGGTTCAGCGTCTTCTCCCGCGTCTCCGCGGCGCTTCCTCGGAAAACTTCGCGGCCGGAGAGCAGAGCAAAAGCGACCGCGCCGAGTGAATAGAGATCGGTGCGCGGAGTCGAGATCGAGGGATCGCGCAACCGCTCGGGAGCGACGTAAACCGGCGTCCCCACGGCAAAGCCCGCCGCGCTCACTTCCTCTCCTTCGCCGGTGACGAGGTCCTTGGCGATGCCGAAGTCGAGAACCTTCACGAAGTCGTGGACGCCCCCGCGGACGGTGAGCATCACGTTCGCCGGCGTTAGGTCGCGGTGGATCAAGCCAATCTCGTGCGCCTCGGCGAGCGATGCGCAGATCTGGCGGAGGATCGCGACGGCTCGCGCCTGCGGAAGCGCGTCCTCGAGCAGGATGAGCTCCGCGAGCGTGACGCCGTCGATGAACTCCATCACGTGATAGTGGACTCCGTGCGGGCTGCGCCCGTAGTCGTAGACCTCGACCGTGTTCGGGTGCGTGAGCTGACAGGCGAGCCGCGCCTCGCGCTCGAAGCGCTCGATCAGCTCCTTCTTGTGCTCGACGCCGCGGAGCAGCTTCACCGCGACGGGACGCTTGAGGATCACGCTGTGCGCCTTGTAGACGACCCCGAACGCGCCCTCGCCGAGCTCCTCGTCGAAGATGTAGCGGCTCACCGCGCGCGCGCGGATCACGAGCCTCCGCAGGTAGACGGTGCGGAAGACGAAGAAGATCAGCAGCGCAACAAGGATCACGACGAGCCCGTAGAGCACCCAGAGCACGTGGTCGACCGCGTGCGGCGTCTGGCGCGAGGCTTCACGGACCCAGCGGGAGAGCAGGAGAAGAGCGGCGAGCGCCGGGAACGCTGCGAGCAGGATCTTCGGGCCGAGTTTCCGTTTGAACCGGCGGCTCGGCCCGACGAGTGTCAGCGAGCGCCCATGGCTGCTCCTGGGGCGCGTCATACGAGGGTTAAGTTATCACGGGGCAAGCAGGCCAGAGGCCACACGACGACTAATGTGGCGCAGACACTCCTGTCTGCGCGCGGCGCAAAGCGCCGCCTCTCGGGGTGACTCAGGTCGCCTTCGGCGACGCGCAGGCAGGAGTGCCTGCGCCACACTCAACACCGTCCGCTGATTCCGAGGTACTCCCGCGTCTCGTCGCGGGTCGGCTGGCAGAATACGTCGGCGCAGAAGCCGGCTTCCATCAGCTCGCCGCGGCCGTCGACCGCGCAGATGCAGGCGATCCAGTCGGCGAGGCGCCGCGCCTGCTCGAGGTGATGCGTCACGAGCACGATCGTCTTGCGCCCGCGGAGCGCCGAGGCGGTCTGCTCGATCGCTTCGGTCGAGCGCGGATCGAGCGCCGAGGTCGGCTCGTCCATCAGGAGGACGTCGGGGTCGCCTGCGAGCGCCCGCGCGATCGCGAGACGCTGCTGCTGGCCGACCGAGAGCGAGAGCGCCGGCAGGCGCAAGCGGTCCTTCACCTCGTCCCAGAGCCCCGCGTCACGAAGGCAGCGCTCGGCGAGCTCCGCCTCGCCCTTACGCGAGACGAGACCGAGCTTGCGCGCCGCGAAGACGACATTCCTCACAATCGTCCCCGGAAAGGTCACCGGCTGCTGGAAGACGATGCCGACGCGGCGGCGGAGATCGTCGGGGTCGACGGCGCTTTCGCGAACGTCGCGGCCCGCGAAGCGGACCGTCCCTTCGACGTCGAGTGACGGGGAGAGATCGATGAGACGGTTCAGGCAGCGGAGCAGCGTCGACTTGCCGGCGCCCGACGGGCCGATGATGCCGGTGATCTGCCCGGCGGGAATGTCGAGGTTCACGTCGTGCAGGATCGTCCGTGCGCCGCTGCGCACCGTCAGGCCGCGCACTTCGAACGCCGCCGCCGAGTTGCGGTCAAACACGTTTGGCCTCCTCGTGAATCCGCAGCCGGAGCGGCAGTGCGGCGATCGCCAGGCCGAAGACGAGCGCCAGCAACACCGCGGCCGCGCCCCACGCCTTCTCGAGCGCCGCCGGGTCGAAGCTGTCCTGGGCGAGGACGAAGATGTGGTACGGCAGCGCGAGCACGGGAGAGTCGGTGACTCCTTTCGGAAGCGTCGCACCCGAGAAGATGACGGCGGTGAACATGATCGGCGCGGTCTCGCCTGCCGCGCGCGCCAGGCCTAACAAGAGTCCGGTGACGAGCCCGGCGGCGGCCTGCGGCAGAAGCACCGCGGTCGAGATCATCGAGCGGCGAAGGCCGAGGCCGGTGGCGGCCTGGATCGCGGAGGCTGGAATCGCGCGGAGCTTCTCGAGGAAGGCGACCGCCACGGTCGGCACGATCATGAGCCCGAGAACGATGCCGCCGGCGAGCCACGACTTCTGCCATCCGAACGTGTTGACGAAAAGCGCGAGACCGGCGAGGCCGAAGACGATCGACGGCACGGCATTGAGCGCGTGGAGCGTCGCCTCGATCATGCGGCGCCCGCGCCCGTCACCGAGGTAACCGTGACTGAGCAGACCGATCGCGATCGAAATCGGGAGAGCGACGAGCGCCGCTGTCGTGACGAGGATTGCGGTTCCGGCGATGTGGTAGAGAACTCCGCCATCCGCGCCGGCGCCGCGCACTTCCTCGAGAAGAAACGAGAGGCTGATCGCCCCGGCGCCGCGCCAGGCGACGATACCGACGACGGTGAAGAGCGCGCCGAGCGCGGCAAGGCCGAACGAGGCCATCGCCGCGGTGAAGAGGCGGTCGAGCAGGCGGCGTCGCGTCATCGTCCCATCACCTTTGCGGCGCGCGCCCGGAGCGCCTCGGCCGTGATCGTCACGATCAGCACCGCGCCGAAGAGAATCGCGGCGAGCGCGACGATCGCCGAGGAGTGAAGCGGATCTCCGACCGCGATGTTCGTCTCGGCGCCACCGAGCTTCGAGGTGATCGTCTGGCCCGCGTCGACCAGAGGCGGCCACGACGCGAGATTCTCGGGAAGCAGGTTGTCGGCGCGGCCGACGACGAGGAAGACGGCGATCGTCTCGCCCAGAGCCCGGCCTAATCCGAGAAGAAGCGCGCCCGCGATGCTCGGCAGCGCCTGCGGGAGGATCACGAAGAGTGTCGCTTCCGCCCGGGTGAGTCCGAGACCGCGCGACGCTTCGCGGACCCGCGACGGCACCGACTGCAGCGCGTCGTCGGCGAGCGTCGCGACCGTCGGCAGGATCATCACCGCGAGAAGGAGCCCGGCGGTGAGGAGCGTGTCGCCCGACAGCGCGTCGATTCCGAGTCGTTCGAAGAGAACGTACAGCCAGTCGCGAAGGAAAAGAACGCCGAGAAGCCCGTAGACGACGGACGGGACGCCCGCGAGGATCTCGACGAGCATCTTGATCGCAAGCCGCACGCGGCGCGTGCAGATCTCCGACGCGAAGATCGCGGTGCCGACACCGATCGGCGCAGCGACGACGAGTGCGACGAGCGACACGACGGCAGTGCCGTAGAGCATCGCCGCCGCGCCGAACGATTCCTGCCGGTAGCCCCAGTCATTCGCGGTGAGGAACGAGAGCCCTTCGTGCCGGAACGCCGCGACGCTTCCGATCGCGAGCCAGGCGCCGAGCGCGACGACCGCGAGCAACGCCACCGCGCTCCCGCAGATGGCTGCGAGCCGGACGACGTCGAACCTGCGGTTGCTCCTCATGCGCTCGATTCCGTGATCTTCCAGGCCCTACTTCGAAGCCACGGCGCCGCTGGCGGTCGCGAGAGGCAGGTAGCCGTGCTTTCTGACCAGCGACTGCCCGCGCGACGAGCGAACGAAATCGATGAAGAGCTTCGCCTCGCCTTTGGGCGGACCGTCGGTGATGAAGAGCAGCGGGCGCGACATCGGGTAGGAGTGATCCGCGATCGTCCCTGGCGACGGCATGACGACGCGACCGTCGTCGAGCTTCGCCCCGAGCGCGTGAATTCTCGCGTCGCCCTCGGCCCACGCGAACGAGAGTTGGGTGATCGCACCCTTCGTCGTCGCGACCTTCGTCCGCCCTTCCTCGTTGCCGCCGACCTCGCGGTGTCTCACCGCGGGGGCGTTCTTCGGGTTGCCGTAAAGCCAGTGCGCGAAGACTTCCCACGTTCCGCGCCCCGGCTCCTTGTTGAAGAAGACGATGCGCCGGTCGGGGCCGCCAACCTGCTTCCAGTTAGTCACCTTGCCTTCGTAGATGTCCTTCGCCTGTTGGCGCGAGAGCGCCTTCACACCACCTTCCCAGACGTCCCTCGATACGACGAGCGCGACGGCATCCTGTCCGACTGAAGTGGAGACGAAGTTCACTCTCGGGAACTTCTTCCGATCCTCCTCGGTGATCGCCTTACTCGACATGCCGACTTCGATCGAGTGGTCGGCAACGCCGGAGATCCCGCCCGACGATCCTCCCTGCGTGTCGACCGTGATCGCCAGCTTCTTTTCCGCGCGCAGAATCTCCGCGGCCTCGGTGGCTACCGGATTCACCGTCGTCGAGCCGTTGACACGAAGCGTGGCGGCGAAGGCGAGAGGGGAGAGGAGAAGTGTCATGGCCGCGATCGCGATGGTGCGCGAGTTCGACCAGGCACCGCCAAGGCGTGTGGCGCAGACACTCCTGTCTGCGCGTCGCCGAAGGCGACCGGTTCTCTTACATTCCCCGGA
>JAMPYE010000384.1 GCA_023700825.1 Thermoanaerobaculia bacterium
GCCGATGAACCACATCGACTCGTCGTCGCTTCGCGAAATCGGCTGCATTCCGCCGCAACGAAAGGCAAGGGATTAACGAAACACTACACTAAAATCTCTCCGATGCCCGAACCCGTCGTCCGCGCCGAGAAGCTCTCGAAGTCGTACCAGATCTACGAGTCACCGGCAGACCGGCTCGTCGAGCTCGCGACGTTTCGAACCAGACACCGGAGCTTTGCCGCTCTCTCCGACGTGTCGTTCGACGTCGAGAAAGGCGACTCGCTCGGGATCATCGGGCAGAACGGGGCGGGGAAGAGCACGCTGCTCAAGCTCCTCGCCGGAGTCGTGAAGCCGACCTCCGGAACGCTGCGAACGCGAGGGACCGTCGCGTCGATCCTCGAGCTCGGAACCGGCTTCCATCCCGAGTTCAGCGGCCGCGACAACGCCATGCTCAACGCCGCGATCCTAGGGCTCGGGCCGGCCGAGATGCGGGCGAAGCTTCCGCGGATCCTCGAGTTCTCGGAGTTAGGCGAGTTCCTCGACCGCCCCGTGCGCACGTACTCGTCCGGCATGTTCACGCGACTCGCCTTCTCGGTCGCGGTCATGGTCGATCCGGCCGTGCTCATCGTCGACGAGGCCCTCGCGGTCGGAGACGGTCACTTTCAGAAGAAGTGCGTCGATCGGATTCGCCAGCTGCAGGGCTCGGGTGCGACGATTCTCTTCTGTTCGCACAATCTGTACTTCGTGACGGCCCTCTGCAGTCGAACTCTCTGGCTGGACGCGGGAAGGGTGGCCGGGCTCGGCGCCTCCGTCGATCTGGTCCACGAGTACGAGTCGTTCCTGCTCGAGAAGAGCCGGCGCGTGGCGCAGGGCTCGCAATCCCCCGCCATCGAGAGCGAGGTGACGATCGAGTCGATCGACCTGCTCGATCTCGCGGGAGCTCCTTTGGAAGCGCTCGGTGACGGAGAGACTCTGAGAGTGCGGACGCGGGTGCGGTGTGCCCGCCCAGGTCTCGGCTTCCGGGTCGCCGTCGCGGTGATTCGCGTTGCGGACGAGTTGCGTTGTTGCGCGGTTCGCACCGCGAGCGATGCGCCGTTCGAGGGTCCCGGGGCGTGGGATCTCGAGGTCGATCTTCGCGGTCTTCGGCTGACGCGCGGTGATTACGGGATCGTCGTCTTCGCCGAGTCCCCCGACGGAACGAGACTCCTCGGCCGGCTCGATCGCCCGGCGGCGTTTCGTGCCGAGAGCGGCCGTTACGAGGTCGGCGTGATTCGCGTGGGGCACGAGTGGAGAGGCACGGCGCCGTCCCCGGTGGAAGAGAGGCCCGCATGACGGTCTTCTACCTGAGCGCGGGCATGCCTGCCGAGGCCGTGCTCTTCGTGGGGAGTATCGCCCGCGCGCTCGACGGCGTCGTCCCCGTCGCGATCCTTGAAGAAGAGCCGGTCGATCTCGTCGAGAGAGATCCGGCGCTCGCGAAGCTCAGGGAAGGGTCGACCGATGCGCGCGCGTCCACGCGCGTCGTCATGTGGGAAGGACAGGAAACTCCTTCAGGCGTTCGCTTCGTCGAGACCTGGAAGCTGGGAGGCGTCGGCGACGGGACGGGGGAGTTACGGCTCGACACGCCGCGAGCACGCCATCGCTTTCAGTTTGCGATCTCGCCCGACGTCGTGAAGGCGAGCGATCGAATCGACTCGGACCGGCCGCGAATCCTCGTGCCGCTCTCGCCGGGCGACGCGAGGCGCGAGCGGATGACGCTGCGCGCGATCGAGGAGCTGCGCGCCCGCGGCTGGCAGCACCTGCTCGTCGCGGTCGGCGCCGCCCCGGCGGAGCTGCTGCGCACGCTCGCTCCCGACGAGTGGTATGGCGAGCCGACGGCTTGCGAGCTCGCGGCGCTGCTGATGTCGTCGTCGGCCGTGCTCGACCTCTCGGACGAATCGGTGCCGCCGTCGGTCGTCGCGAGGCTCGCTCGCTGCGTCGGGACGCGCGTCGTCCTGCATGCGTCGAGCGTACTCGCGCATCCAGCTTCGCCGGAGATCCGCGCGGCGCAGGAGTGGTCTCCCGACGCGTTCTGCGACCTGATCACGAGCCTTCCCCGAGGTGCGGACCAGGACCTCCCGTGGGGGATGGAGTTCGAGGCGATCGCAGAGGATTTCGGCAGGGTACTGAGCCTTGGCTGACCGGTCGCTCGTCATCGTGAACTACCACTCGGCGGCGCTCTGTCGCGACGCTGTGGCGAGCGCGCGCGCGGCCAGCGCGGAGCCGCTCGAGGTCGTTGTCGTCGACAACAGCTGTGATGCAGCAGAAGCCGAAGCGCTCCGAGGCGTCGGCGCCGACGAGGTGATCGTCGCTCCCGAAAATCTCGGCTTCGCGACCGGCGTGAACGTGGGAGTGCGCGCGGCGTCAGGCTCGAAAATCGTCGTGTCGAATCCCGATGTCGTGTTCGGAGCGCATTGCATTGACCTCCTCGTGGAGCAACTCCGCGGAAGAGTCGCGCTCACCGGGCCTCGGCTCTGCTGGGACGTGGCCGGCGAGTGGCTGCTGCCGCCGGCGGACGTGCTGACCGCAGGGACGATGCTCTCGAGAATCGCGGCTCGGTCTTCAGCATCGCTTGCCGTTCGCAGGACGCGATCTCTGTTCGCGAGAAGACTGGCGTTCTGGCGCGCGTCCGATCCGCTGCGGGTTGCTGCCGTTTCGGGTGCCGTGATGGCCATCGATCGCTCGGCGCTCGAGCGTGTCGGCGGGTTCGACGGTCGGTATCGTCTCTACTACGAGGAGATCGATCTCATGCGGTCGCTCGCGCGCGAGGGCTTCGAGGTCCGGTACGTGCCCGCGGCGCATTGTCGCCATCTGTACGACCAGAGTGCGACCAGCGCGCACGAGCATCAGCTGAAATTCGCCGAGTCGGAGGCGCTCTACATGTCGAAGTGGCACGGCGCGTCGGCGCGTCTGCTCGCGGCGATGGAGGGTGGGCGGGACGTCGCCCGGCCGCCGGCTTCGCCGGTGTCGCCGTCGTCCCCGATCCAGATCCCCGCGCCGCCGGCCGCGCACGTCGTGGAGGTCTCGCCGCTCGAGTCGTTCGACACTGCGGCAGGCTACTTTCCCACGGCGGGGGAGGCACGCCTGCCCCGGGAGATCTGGGAGGGATTCCACGGCGCGGCGCTCTATGCGCGTGTCGTGGAAGCGTCGTCAGGTCGCGAGATCTCGCGCGGAATGATGGTCAAGTCCAAGTAGAATCATCGTTCGATGGACAGGCCGTCGGTTTCGATCGTCATCCCGGCGTTCAACGAGGAGGCTCGGATCGCCGAGACGATCGCCCGCATCAGCGGATACTTCGCTTCGACGGGGCTCCGCCACGAGATCGTCGTGGTCGACGACGGGTCGACGGACGGCACAGCGTCGGTCGTCGAGTCGGCCGCCAGGCGTGACGCGTCGGTACGGCTGCTCGTTTCCGACCGCAACCAGGGGAAAGGGAGCGCCGTGCGGCGCGGCGTGCTCGAGGCGCGCGGCGAGACGATCGCGTTCGTCGACGCGGACTTTCCCTACGAGACCCAGAATCTCGGCGACTCCGTGGCGCTCGTGCAGTCGGGCGTGGCGGAGATCGCGATCGGCTCGAGGACGGCTCGCGCCTCGGCGGAAGACCCTTCGTACTCGCTCTCGCGCCGTGTCGCAGGCAGGATCCTCTCGCTCGCGGTGCGGTCGTTCTTCGTTCGTCGCGGGATCTACGACGCACAGTGCGGTCTGAAGGCGTTCGACGCGTCGGCCGCGGCCGTGCTCTTCGGCGACTCGAAGCTCGCGGGCTTCGCGTTCGACGTCGAGATCCTCTATCTCGCCGACAAGTACGGCTACCGGATCGCCCGCGTGCCCGTCGTCTCGCGCCCGCACCAGCGGAGGCTGCGCGTGACGCGTGAATCGCTGCGGATGGCGCGCGACCTTCTGTCGGTCTGGCGCAACGACCGGCGCAGGCTCTACCGCCCGCCTCGGCGCTGCCCGGTCTGCTTTTCCGTCGAGGTCTGGACGGTTGCGCAGCTCGGCGAGCAGGTGGTGCGCGTCTGCAGGCGTTGTCGCTGCCGTTTCCTCAGCTCGTTCGCGTCGAGGTACGAGGACGAAGCGGCGCGGCCGCAGCTGCCCTCGTCGCCTCCGGCGGCCGCCGCATGGAGACTCGAGGACCTGACCCCGTCCGAGCGGCGAATGCTGCCCCGGCGCGTCGCGCTGCTGAAAAAGCACGTTTCCCCTGGTGGTCGCGTGCTGGAACTCGGCGCCGGGGCGGGACGGCTCGGCACCATGCTCTCGCGCGAGTTCGATTACGTGGGAATCGAGCTGTCGGACGAGTCGTGCCGCGAGGCGCGCGCTCGCGGCATCGAGGTCTACCGCTCGCGCCTCTCGTCGTTCGTCAACACCGGCGGGCCGTTCGACGCGGTGACGATGTTCCGCGTCTTCGAGAAGCTCGAGGATCCGCACGATGCGCTCGGAAAGGTGAGCGAGCTCCTGCGGCCCGGCGGCATCCTCGCGATCGTCACGCCCGACACGGAGAGCGTCCTCGCTCTCCTCTCGCGCGACCGCTGGTTCGCCTACGACGAGCCGGACGCCGTGATCTTCTACTCGCGCAGCGGGCTCGTCGAGCTCCTCGAGCGCTCGGGATACGAGATCCTCTCCGTGTCGGCCGACATCGAGCACGCGACGCACGACGAGATCATGGCGCGTGTCGGGAGGATCGGCCGCCTTTGGGGCGTTCTCTCGCGAGCCCTCGTTCGCACGCTCCCGAGCCCGTTCCCGGTGAGTATCGGCGGGATTCGGATCGTCGCGAGGCGCCGCGGCACGACCCCATTCGCGACGCGTCCCCTCCGCGCCGCGGAGTCGTCGCACGCGCGTTAGGCGGTTCCGTCAGTAGA
>JAMPYE010000385.1 GCA_023700825.1 Thermoanaerobaculia bacterium
CCACCCGCGATCGTCGCGGGCGACGATCGTTCCGTGGGAGAGCGTCCAGATCCAATGTCCGTCTCGGTGGCGACGCCGCGACTCGACCCTGTATTCGGGCGCCCTTCCGCTCAGATAGTCGTCGAGCAGCGCCGCGGCGCGGCCCCTGTCTTCGGGATGCAGCCGCTCGAGCCACTCCTCCCGCGTCTCGTCGAACTCGCGAGGCTCTTCGCCAAGCATTCGTGCATACTCGTCCGTCACCCTGGCGATGCCCGTTCTGACATCGAGATCGTAGAGCCCCTGGTTCGACGCCTCGAGCGCCAGACGAAGCCGCTCTTCCTGCTCCTGCAACGCCTCCAGCGCCCGGCGACTCTCCGTGATGTCCCGCCCAGTGCCTTCGAAGGCGATCAGCCTGCCCGTCTCGTCGACGATTGGGGTGTTGCGCAGTTCTCCCCAGACGACTCTGCCGTCCTTGCGAATCCACCGCAAGGTGACCGTCGCAACGTCTGCGCGGAGCGCGGCGTTGAGGAGCTCGCGGTCTTCGGGGTGGGCGAGTTTGAACAGTAGTTCGGAATCCGCGTAGAACTCCTCGGCGCCATACCCGGTCAGCCTCGCTGCCGAAGGGCTGACATAGGAGAACTCTTGTGTCGGGAAGACCTCGAGACGGTAGACGAGATCCTGCGCGTTCTCCGCGAGCAGCCTGAACCGCTGCTCGCTTTCATGAAGGTCCCGGACGATCCGCCAGTGTCTCAACCGATGCGAGAAGAGCATTCCCAGCGCGACCGTAGCGATCGGGTGGACGAGCATCACCGGCAGCCACACTTCCGCCACCACCCGAGGGCCGACGCCGTCCGGGATCGTGTAGAGCAACACGAGCATGACCGCGTGGACGACGAGCCCTAGCGCATACAAGTCGGGCACCGATATCTTCGCGAGCCGGCCACGGCGGACGCCCCGCCAGAGAACGCCGATCAATCCGGACGCAAGGATGACCGCTACGCCGGTGGTCGCTCCGGGTCCGTCGATCAGCAGCCGGTAGCAGGCAGTCATCGCGACCGCCACGGCCGTGGGGATGCCCCCCATGAACAGTCCGGTGACCGCCAGGAGCACCGATCGTGTGTCGAAAATGACCCCGGACGGAAGCCGGTGCGACGTCGCGATCATCACGATTCCGATCGCTCCCATCGCCACGCCGGCGAGAAGCTGCTGCCGCCGTGAGAGCGATGCCGACCTGCGACTGCTCAACAGGTCGAAGGCGAACGCCATCGCGAGGAGAAGGCCGGCGTTCTGGAGCAGCGCGATGACGATCGATCCGCTCATCTCACGTCACAACTCCGATCGTCCATTTCCGCCATCCAGTAGTCCCTCTGCAAAGTCGATTCGTTGGGAGCGTAGTCTGCGGGAGGGCGCTCGCGTCACCGCTCCCGACTTCCGTTCCTGGCGGCCGCACACGAGACCCACGATGACATGTCCCGTTTCACCGCGCCACGGCTCGACCGTAAGGAGATGATAGTGCGCCGCGCCCCCGATCGTGGTACGAACGTCCTCGATGTGACGACCGTCGTTCGGTTTCGCCAGCTCCCTTGCCGCAGAGAGCAGCATGCCGGAGTTCCCTCCGGAAAGGGAGTCGATCGCGGGCGACGCAAAAATACAACGAGCGCGTCCTTAGCTGGAGATTCCGAAGAGGGGATTTGGATCGTCCTCGAATTCGACGACTGCAGCTGTACGAATCGGAGTTCGAGTCGGACCCACGTGCATGGAGAGTCGCATCCGCAGATGGCGCCGCGTTTCCGGCGCGCTTCCCCACGCTGCGCCGCCAGGGGCTAGAATGGCGGAAACCGTGGCAGCCGGGACCTCCGACATGACTGAACCGATTCGCATTCTGATTGTCGAGGATCTCGCGACCGACCTGGAGCTCGTCGAGGGCGAGCTCCGCCGGGGAGGATTGTCCTATTCGTCCCAGCACGCGACCTCGGGCGTCGAGTTTCATGCAGCGATCGACGTCGAGTTGCCCGACATCGTCCTGACCGACTTCAACCTGCCCGACATCGACGGCATGGGCGTCGTTCGCGAAATCGCTGCACGCTCCGATCTCATCCCGGTCATCATCGTGACCGGCTCGCTCGACGAGGAGACTGCCGCCAACTGCATCAAGGGAGGCGCCACCGACTACATCCTCAAGGACCGTCTCTTCCGTCTGGTCCCGGCTGTGCAGGCGGCGATGGAGCTGCGGCGCCTGCGACTCGAGGAGAAGCGTGCACAGCGCGAGCTCGTCCGCGCGCGCGACTTCTACATCACGCTGCTCGACGAGTTTCCGAACCCGGTCTGGCGGGCTCGCCCCGACGCGAAGTGCGACTACGTGAACAAGGCCTGGCTTGCCTTCACGGGGCGCACGCTCGACGAGGAGCTGGGCGAAGGCTGGTTCGACGGAGTCCACCCCGACGATCTCGCGACGACCGTCGCGGCCTACTTTTCCGCATTCGAGAGACGGATGCCCTACTTCGCGGAGTACCGGCTTCGCCGGGCAGACGGCTCCTACCACCGGCTCGCCAGTTACGGGCGGCCGATCAGCGGGCTCGACGGAACGTTCCTGGGCTACGTCGGTTCGGCGTACGACGTGCAGGTGCGCCACGATCTCCAGCGAAAGAGCGAGGCGCACTGGCGCTTCCTGGGGACCGTGCTCGACCACATCGACCAGATCATTTACGTGTTCGACGACGACGACGTCATCCGATACGCGAACGAGACCGCCGTGGCGGCCCGCGGCATCGCGCCTTCCGAGCTGGTCGGCAGATCGATCCGCGATTTTTCGACGGTTACTCCGGAGTTTCTCGCCGAGTACGGGCGCGCAAAATCGACACGGGAGCAATTGCATTGCGAATCGATGGTGCTCCCGACACTCTCCGGTCAGAGACGCATCTATGACTTCTGGCTCGTCCCGTTCGTCGACCCCGACGGCGGCAGAGGCGTCATCTCCGCCTTCACCGACGTGACCGCCCGGGTCGATTCCGAAGCGACGCGCCTGCTGCTCATGACCGCGATCGAGCACGCGATGGAAGCCGTGGTGATCACCGACGCCGCGGGAACGATCGAGTACGTGAATCCCGCGTTCGAAGCGGCGACCGGCTACAGCCCCGCCGAGGTCGTCGGGAGGACGCCGGCCATCCTCAAGAGCGGCTATCACGACCGCGCGTTCTACGAGGCGTTGTGGTCGACGATCACGAGCGGCCAGGCGTGGGTGGGAACGCTCGTCAATCGCCGGAAGGACGGCTCGACCTACCGCGAGGAGGCGAGCATCTCGCCCGTCCCCGGCCCCGATGGCAGAACGGCCCACTTCGTTGCGGTCAAGCGTGACCTCAGCCGGGAAGTGGAGCTCGAGCAGAAGCTCGCCCACTCCCAGAAGCTCGACGCGATCGGAAGGCTCGCGGGCGGCATCGCGCACGACTTCAACAACCTGCTCGGCGTCATCGGCGGCTATGCCGAACTTCTCTCGCACAGCCTCGGCGCCGACCACGCCGGCCAGGAGCGCATCACGCAGATCACGCGGGCCACCGAGCGCGCCACCGCGCTGACGCGCCAGCTCCTCGCCTTCGGGCGCAAGCAGGTTCTCCAGCCGCGCGTCGTCGACCTCAACCAGCTCCTCGACGATACGAGCGACCTGCTTCGACAGCTCCTTCGCGAGCCGATCGAGCTCGAGATCGTGCCCTCGAGAGAGCCCGCAACGGTACTGGTCCATCAAAGCCAGCTGGAGCAGGTGATCTTCAATCTCGCGGTCAACGCCAGGCATGCGATGCCGGACGGCGGCCGGCTCCGCATCGAGACCTCAATCGTCGAGGTCGAGGTCGACTCGAGCTCGGTCGGCGATGCCCTCGAGGCGGGCCGGTGGGTACGCATTCTGGTCTCCGACACCGGCGTCGGCATCCCCTACGAGGAGCTCGTTCACATCTTCGAGCCGTTCTTCACCACGCGCTCGGAGGACGGCGGAACGGGGCTCGGACTCTCGACGGCTTACGGCATCGTGCGGCAGAGCGGCGGGAACATCCAGGTCAAGAGCGCGCCGGGCAGGGGAACGACGTTCAAGATCTACCTGCCCGCGATCGACGATCGCATCGAGACGGTCGCTTCGCGGGGCCCGGCACCTCCGGTCAGGCGCGAGATCACAGGCACGACCGTCCTGGTCGCCGAAGACGTCGACCTGCTCCGCGAGATGATCTGCGAAGGGCTCGAGGCGGCCGGCATGACCGTGCTTGAGGCACGGGACGGCGAGGAAGCGCTCGCGCTCTCGCGCTCGGACGGACGCAGGATCGACGTCCTCCTGACCGACGTCGTCATGCCGAAGATGAGCGGCCGCGAGCTCGGCGAGCGGATGCGTGCCGAGCGCGAGGACCTTCGCATCCTCTTCATGTCGGGCTACACGAGCGACATCATCGCCGCCACCGGCGTGCTCGAAGAGGGCCTGAACCTGCTGCAGAAACCGTTCACGATCGACACTCTCGTCGAGCGGATCCAGATTCTTATGGGAGACCTGCGATGAGCGATGCCCCAGGAAACGGGAACGACCCGGAACGTGAGGAGACGCTGCGCGTCGCCGCCGAAATCCGGAGCCTCGCGCACGACCTCAACAACACGCTTATGCCCCTCATGATGGGGCTCTCGCTGCTCCGGAAGAAGGTCGCCGATCCGTCGCTCGACCGGACGCTGACGAACATGGAAAAGAGCGTCCGTCGCGCTGCCGAGCTCACGAACGAGATTCTCGCGATCGGCCGCCGGCACTCCGCGAAGCCTGACGGAGAGACGTCCGGGCAGGGCTGAGCCGAATGTGGCGCAGACACTCTTGTCTGTCCCGCGAAGCGGGACGAAACGCCGCCCTGTCGAGGCACTAGGCCCG
>JAMPYE010000386.1 GCA_023700825.1 Thermoanaerobaculia bacterium
CTCGTTGTAGTGCCCCATCGTCGCCCGGTGCCCGGCGATCCGGTTCATCGCGATCGCGCTGTAGCGGTCGATGAAACCCCACGACGTGTTCATCATCCCCGGCTCCGGCGTCGTGAAGTACCAGCCGATGCCGGAGGGAGGCTCGGGCACGGGAGTCACCACGTCGCGGTCGACGTCGACGTTCCATGCGTAGACGTCGATGAGGTAGCGCGCGTGGCCGAGCTCGTGGACGAGCGAGTCGTAGAGCAGCGTCCACGACACGCGGTCGATGTAGAAGCCGAGCGTCGACGTCGGGAATCCCCACTCCATGTCGACCGTGAGATTGCTCGAGTCGGGATAGATCGTGCTCCACGAGCTCTCGTCCGCCCCCCAGTCGCGCACCTCCGGGCCAGGCGTGACGAGCGGGAGCGCGCCATCGGGCACGACGTGGATCTGATCGATCCGCCATCGGTCGAGCACCCCGTCGGGCGTCTCCGGGTACCTCGCCAGCTCCGCCATCGAGTTGAACTGCCGGATTCGCTTCTGCATCCAGTCGTCGAACGTCGTCGCACCGATGTTCCCGATCGTGACGGTCGTGCGAATCGAGTTCCAGAAGGTCTGCTCGACGTAGAACCCCACGGCGAGGGCGTTGGTGTGGATCAGGAGACTGTTGTTCCGCTCCTCGATCTCGTCGACTTCGGCCGGGCCGTCGATCTCGAACTCCAGTTCGTGGCGCTCGAACGTCCAACTCCAGGGGAGCTCGAACTTCGATTCACCCTGCGGAAGCGACGACTCCCCGGCGCCGACGACGCGCCCGTCGAGAATCCAGCGGTAACCGACTCCCGAGAGGTTCCGCCCGGTGAGGTTCCTCACGTGCGCCGTCCACGTCACCGTCTCGCCAGGCGCCGGCCATCCCTCGGTGGCGGGATTCTCGCTCCCCCAGACATACGGGATGCGCGGAGACCGCGAGATCCACCCGACCGAGACGTCGGGTCCAACGTCGGCGCCAAGAGACGTCGCCGCCACGAGCATCAACGCAGCCATCCAGAGGCTCCGTGCTCGCCCTGCTGCGTGTCGTTTCGACGGGCGCGACATCACCAGAATCCTGCAATCGGGGAGCGTCTTCGACGACACGACGTCAAGCCGTCGCGACACGGAGACACCGTGTAATCTCCTCGACCACCACAAAGAGTATACGTCCGCGCCCTCCGCCTGCCTGTCACGCTTCGGTGGGGCGTCGATCCTCGCCCGACATCCCCGTCCGTGGCCCCGCAGGCCGATCGCCGCGCGTCCAAACAGCAGACCTGACCCTGGCCGATCTCTCCCTGACCGGGCCGGCGAGTCGGCGTTTCCGGCGTTGCGCCAGTGACGAAAACGCAACAGCTCGAACGCGGTCGGAAAATCGGCGCGCGATGCCCTAAACTCTCTCAGGCCGTCGACGCGGAGAGAATTGAATGCACCTGAGATCGATCCTGGCAATCGCCTGCCTGACCTCGATTCTGTTCGCCGCGCAAGCAGACGCGCAGTCGACGCCCGACCCCGTTCGCGTCGCACGGGCGACGGGGATCATCCACGTCGACGGCGAGCTCGACGAGGCCGCGTGGCAGGATGCCACGCGGATCGACACCTGGTACGAGACGAACCCGGGCGACAACCTCGAGCCGAAAGTGAAGAACGTCGGCTGGATGACGTACGACGAGAAGTTCTTCTACGTCGCGCTCGAATTCTTCGACCCCGACGTCCGTGCGATCCGCGCGCCGTTCGCCGACCGCGACAACATCAGCGGGGGGACGGACTACGGCGGGGTCATCCTGAGCACGTCCGGCGACGGCAAGACTGCGATCGAGTTCCTCGCCAACCCGCGCGGGATCCAGTACGACGCCATCACGAGCGACACGTCGGGCGAAGACCCGGCCCCCGACTTCTTCTGGGAGTCGGCGGGGCGCATCTACGAGGACCGATGGACGCTGGAGATTCGCATCCCGTTCTCCTCGCTGCGATACCCCGAGAGCGCCGACCAGAACTGGACCGCGATCCTCTACCGCAACTACCCGCGCGACCGGCGCTACCAGCACTTCAGCGCGAGGCTTCCGCGCGACGTCACCTGCTTCGTCTGCAGCTACGCGCCCCTGACCGGCATTGAGAATCTCCCCTCCTCCGGCGGCCTGGTCGCGGCACCGTACGCCACGGCGCGGCACGACAGCCTCCCCGAGGACGGGCTCGGGTCGCCTCTCGAGAGCCAGGGGAGCGACTTCGACGGCGGCCTCGACGCGAAGTGGACGCCCGACGCCGACACCGCGATCGACGCGACGATCAATCCCGACTTCTCGCAGATCGAGTCCGACGTCGCCGTCATCACGACGAACGAGCGCTTCGCCGTCTTCCTCCCCGAGAAGCGCCCCTTCTTCCTCGAAGGCAAGGACCTCTTCTCGCTTCCGCTCGAGGCGGTCTACACGCGCACGATCTTCGACCCCCGGTGGGGCCTTCGCGGAACCGGAAGGGTGGGCGACGCGACCTACACCGCGCTCGTCGTCGACGACGAAGGGGGCGGGCCCGTGATCATGCCCGGGCCGAACAACTCGGGCCTCGCCCAGGCGGACTTCGGATCGCTGAACCTGGTCGCTCGCGGGCGCTACGACGTCGGCCGCTCGTTCGGGAGCTTCCTCGTGACCGACCGCGAGATCGACGGCGGCGGGCACAACCGCGTCCTCGGCCCCGACTTCCAGTGGCGGCCTAACCAGCAGGACACGGTCACGGTGCAGCTGCTCTGGTCCGACAGCGAGACTCCGGACCGCCCCGACCTCGCCGCAGAGTGGAACGGCCAGGACCTGTCGGGCCACGGCGCGAAGGCCGCCTGGTCGCGCGGCACGCGGACCTACGACTTCGAAGTCGTCTATCTCGACGTTGCCGACGAGTTCCGCGCCGACCTCGGTTTCATCCCCCAGGTCGGCATCCGCGAAGGCTACTTCAACGGCGGCTGGACGTTCTATCCGAAGGGCTTCTTCTCTCGCGTGCGGGCCTACGCCTTCGCCGACTACACCGGCACTCGCGACGGCGAGCTCGTCTACCAGGAGATCAGGCCCGGTGTCAGCATGGACGGTCGCTGGAACTCCTTCATGAACTTCTCCTTCTCTTCGAACGAAGTCGAAGCGGGCAAGGGGCCGATCGAGCGCAACCGCCTCTTCTACACGCTCCAGGCCAACCCGGGACGGGTGTTCAACCGGCTCGAGCTCACCGGGTGGGTCGGCGAAGAGATCGACTTCGCGAACTCGCGGCCCGGCGACGGCGCGAGGATCGCGTTCAACGCCACGATCCGCCCCACCGACCATCTCGAACTGGTGGCCAACACCGAGTACCGCTACCTCGACGTCGAGAACGGCAAGCGCCTTTTCGACGCCGAGGTCGAGCGCCTGAAGGCGACTTACACCTTCAACTCGCGATCGTACCTGCGCCTGATCGGTCAGCACGTGCGAACCGACCGCGACCCGGAGCTCTACACGTTCCCCGTCGAGGAGCACACCGGCACGATCGACTTCTCCGCTCTGTTCGCCTACAAGCTGAACTGGCAGACCGTCCTCTTCGTCGGCTATGGCGACCAGAGCGCGCTGACGGAAGCGGAGGAGTTCGAGCCGGCCGCCCGCTCGGCGTTCCTGAAGATCTCGTACGCGTTCCAGATGTGACGCAGTAGTCAAGGCCCCCCGCCTTGCTCGGACCTGCACAGGATCTTCGAGCTGCGTAGCTCGGCAAAGGCCGGAGGCCTTCGCTACATTCGCCCCGTCGCCCTATACTCTCCCACATGCCGCAGAACGACGAGCCCACGCGCAGGCTCAGTCCGAACGACACGCAGGAGATCGTCGAGGCGAAGCTCCATGCGAGCCTGTCGGCGGACCCGCTCGTCGGTACCCGCGTCGGCGATCGATACGAGCTACTCGCGCCGCTGGGGCGCGGCGGTTTCGGACGCGTCTACAGGGCTCGCGACCGCAAGCTCGACCGCGTCGTCGCGGTCAAGCTGATCGAGATGGGAGGGATCGTCGACCACGAAGCCCGCCTTCGAGTCCTCCGCGAAGCCCGCGCCAATGCGCGGCTCCAGCACCAGCACGTCGTGACGCTTCACGACGCCGGGGAGGATTCCCGCGGGCTCTATCTCGTGCTCGAGTACGTCGCCGGCACCTCGCTCGAGGAAGTCCTCGCCTCGGGCCCTCTTCCGCCGTCGCGAGCAGTCGAGATTCTCCGCGATTGCGCGGAGGCCCTCGCCGCCGCGCACGCCCAGGGAATCGTTCATCGCGACATCAAGCCCGCGAACATCCTGCTCACTGAGAACGGCCGGGTGAAGATCGCCGACTTCGGGATCGCGAGGCTCGTCGGCGACTCTCATCCAACCGACCGCGGCATCATCATGGGAACCCCGAGCTACATGGCTCCCGAGCAGATCGACGGCCGCGGCGTCGGGCCGGCGACCGACGTCTTCGAGCTCGGCTGCGTGCTGTACGAGATGATCTCCGGGCGTCCACCCTTCCGCGGAGGCACGCCATCCGAGGTGATCGGGCGCATCCTCCGCGGAGTGCCCGACCCTCTCCCGCCGCTCGACGGCTCGCTCACGCCGCTGGTCGATCTCGTGACCCGGATGCTCCGGAAGAACGCCGCGGAGCGCCCCTCTCCCTTGCAGATCGTCCAAAGCGCCGACGAATGGCAGACGCAGGCAGGAAACAGGCGGGGCCTCGCCCGGATCCGCAGGCCTCTCGACAGGAGGCTCGTCGTCGCGGCGATCGCCCTGGTCGCGCTCGTCGGATCCGCCGTCGTCGTGCAGCGCTTCCTGAAACCGGAGGCGAATGTCGAGCCGAAGGCCGTTCCGAGCCCGACCATCGTCTCGCCCGCCGGCGCCGA
>JAMPYE010000387.1 GCA_023700825.1 Thermoanaerobaculia bacterium
GCGACTCCGGCATCCCGAACGACCGGAGCTTTCTCGTCGAGGCGATCGATCGCGCCGTGCGCCACGTGCTCCCCGAGCCGCGCGACGACCACAACCTCTCCTGGCTCCTGGCCCGCATCATTCACTCGCGACGCGCCGTCGAGTCATTCGCCTCGCTCCCGCCCGAGCGCTTCCTTCGCCTGGTTCGAATCCTCATGCCGGGCGACCGCCCGAACATGTGGTCCCGCGTCCGGAACTCGTACGGGGACGGGATGCGGCTGCTCGCCGCGCGCGTGACGGCGCACGGGCTTTCGGCGCCGCTCCGCGCCAGGAGCCACCAGTCGCACATCTCGAGCTCGCCGTTCTTCAAGCTCTCTCGGGCGACCGACGATCTGCTCGCCGCGCGCGGGGCCAACGACGACCTCAAGTCCGCGCTGTCGACCTGGCGCAAGTCTCTCGCGCACTGCCGGGGCGAGATGGCGCAGATCTCCCAACGCCTCGAAACCGACGGCGTCAACGTCGACATCGTCTACAGCCTAACGGTGCTGAAGGTCTGCCTCGACCGCCTCGAACAAATGGTGCTTGTCATCGAAACGAGGTCGATCGAAGAGTTCGCGTCCCGGGTCCACGCCCTGCTGTCGAGCCTGCTCGACGCGACGCACCGCGACCGAAGCATCGGCGACCTCGTCGGCAAGAACGTCCAGCTGCTGCATCGCCGCATCGTCGAGCGCTCCGGCGAGACCGGCGAGCACTACATCGCGCGTTCGAAACGCGAGTATCGACAGATCTGGGTCGCGGCGGCCGGCGGAGGGTTTCTGACCGCGTTCACCGCGGCGATCAAGATGCTGGTCACGCACGCGCATCTGCCGCTCTTCGTCGAGGGCTTCCTCGCCTCACTCAACTACGCGGGGTCGTTTCTCCTGCTGCAGGCGTTCGCGCTCATCCTAGCGACGAAGCAGCCCGCGATGACCGCCGCCACGCTCGCCAAGATCATCCGCGAGCACAAAGGCCACGAGCGGAGCCAGGAGATCGTCGAATTCCTCGCACGGATCGCCCGGTCTCAACTCGCGGCGGCCATCGCGAACGTCGCGATCGTCTTCGCCTCGGCTTATGCGCTGAGCTTCGCCTGGCGGGCCGCCTTCGGCCACCCGTATCTCGACGACGCAACCGCGCGCGATGTCTTCGTCGACCTGAGTCCGATGAACAGCGGCACGGTGTTCTTCGCCGCGCTCACCGGCGTGCTTCTCTACCTCGGCAGCCTCGCCGGGGGCTGGCTCGAGAACTGGTCGATGTACCACCGCATCCCGCAGGCGATCCGCGAAGCGAGCGCCGCCGACATGGTCGGCAAGGACCGGATGAAGCGCGCCGCCGCCTTCTACACGCGCAACGTCGCCGGCTGGGGAACGAACGTCGCGCTCGGCTTCCTGCTCGGAATGACCCCGGCGATCGGAAAGTTCCTCGGGCTTCCGATCGACGTCCGGCACGTCACGCTCTCGGCCGGCATGCTCTCCCTCGGCGCCGCGAGCCTCCCGCTCGACTTGATCAACGTCGCCTGGTTCATGCGCGCCGTCGCGGGCATCGGGACGATGTTCGTCCTCAACCTCGGCGTCGCGTTCACGCTCTCTCTCCTCAGCGCTGCCCGCGCCTATGGCCTCACGGGACGCGAACTGCTCGATATCGTCGGAACGCTCGGCACGCACCTGCGGCGCTCGCTGCGCGACTTCATCATCCCACCGCGGAACGAGCCCGAACACTCGAACCACCACTGACGAAGCCGCGCCCGGCGGCCGGGACTATCGAAAGAGACGACCGAATCGACGCCAACCGTTCTAAGATTAGGGCTGGTTTGCGCGCATGACCCCGTTCATCGAGTTCACCTCCCTGCTCCAGCGTGCCGTGAAGGGTGTGCAGCTCTACGGCTCGACCGGGCACGCCAAAGCCCGCGAGGCGCTGGACCAGCTCGCCGCCCAGACCGGGCGGATGCTCGCGGGCACGCCGCGATTGCAGATCGTCGTCTCGCAGAACCGCATCTTCGTCGACGGCCAGCTGCTCCGCGAACACAATCCGACACTCAAGTGGTTCACGGAACAGCTGATGGAGCGCCGCCTCAACGGCTTCGTGATGGCGCACGGCATCACACCCGAGGAGCTCGAGCGAGTCGTTCAGATCCTCGTGTTGAAGCCGCAGAAGCTCGCGGATTCGGGCGGAGCGGCGCAGCTGCTCTCCGAGATCGACGCGTCGCACGTGCGTCTCAGCCACGTACGGTACGAGGAGGTTCGCGAAGGCGAAATCGTCGTGCCGGAGGACGCGCTCATCGGCGACGGCTCCGCCAGCGGCGGAGTCGCCCTCGGTCCGGCAGCCGGATTCGGCGGAGGCGGCGGCACCGGGAACGCTGCCGGGGGACCCGGAATCGGCGTCGGTCAGGGCGGCGGCTTCCCCGACCTTCCGGACGGCCCGATGACGGAGGAGGAAGCGGTCCGTCAGCTCACCGCGCTGACGCAGGCCTGGACGGGGAACGCGCAGGGCGGCGAGACGACGGACGGCGACGCGACCGGCAGCGGCCGCTCGCTCCCCCGAACGGTGCGTTTCCAGACGTTCGCGGCGAACGTGTCGACGTTTCTTCGCGAGCAGTCGGTCGACCTGATCCGGCTGCGCTCGCGCCTGAGCGACATGGGGGTCTCGAAAGACGAGCTGGAAGAGCTTCTTCACGCGATCTCGTGGGAGAGGCTCGGCACCGAAGAGCGAATCGCGAAAATGCTCGAGCAGAACCTCATCTTCGAGCTTCCTTCGGAGAAGGTGCTGTCGTTCATCCTCGAGCTGATCCGTCTGGAACGGGCTTCGGACGCCGCCCGACTGATCGAGAAGCTCGGGACTGGATTGTTCGCCGAATCGCACGAGACCCGGCGCAGTGCCGCGGACTCGTTCATCCGCATTGCGACATGGGGCACCGATCCGGGCCTCCCGGCCGAGATCGAGGCGCTCGTCGACAAGATCCTCCTGACGCATTTCGTCCGGGAGAGCGATCCGCACATTCACGAGCGCTCGGTCCTGGCGTTCGAGAACCTCTACGACTCGTGGATCGCGCGCGAGCAGATCCCGAAGGCCTATCAGATCCTGCGCAAGCTCGAAGGAGCGTCGGCGGCGGGCGCAGCCCAGGCACCATGGAAGGGCGAGGCGTTCGGGCAGCTCGCCACGAAGCTCACTTCCGCGCCGCGGATGAAAACACTGCTCGCGAAGATGTACGCGCGCGACGGCGAGGTGGCGGCGTCGACGTACCACCCGCTCCTCACCCTCTTCGGAGAGCGTGCGGCGCAACGGCTGCTCGAGGCGCTCGCGGAAGAGGAAGACCGAGGGCGCCGCGGAAGGCTCGTCAAGGCCGTCAAGTCGATCGGCAAGCCTGCGCTGCAGAGCCTGCACGAAGCGACGAAATCACCGACGTGGTACCTCGTCCGCAACGCGCTCAACCTCATCGGCGATCTCGTCGCGGTCGATCTCGCCGACGACGCGGTGGAAGCGCTCGCGCACGACGACGACCGCGTCCGCAAGGCGGCCGCCCGAGCGCTGGGCAAGCTGGGCGGCCTGCGCGCCGAGAAGCAGCTCGGCGACGCCCTCGCGTCGAACGAGCCCGAAACGCAGATGGAGATCCTCGCCGCACTCGCCGCGATGAAGGGTGACACGGCGATCCCTCAGATCGCGGAGCTCACGAAGAAGCGAATCGGCCGCGGCGACGACTCCGTGCGGCTGCGTGCGATCGAGGTCCTGGGCCAGATCGGATCGGCAGCCGCGATCGCTCCACTCACGGATCTCCTGCGCAAGAAGGGGCTCCTCGGAGGCGGCGAGTCGAACGAGATTCGCGCTGCCGCCGCGAAGGCGCTGGCGGCGCTCAACGCGCTCGGCCTTCAGGAGGCACGACAGGCCGCCGACGCGATCATCGGCGTCGAAGGCGACGGAACCGTGCGAAAGATCCTCCAGCGGAGCACCCCGGCGAAGCCGCCGCGAGAGTAGACCTCGCGCAGGCCTCGCTGCTGAAACTCACCGGCGCACGCCGACGAGAAGCAGCCCCGGGCCGAACGGCACGAAGGCGAAGAAGCGGTCGGCCGAGAAGATCGCCTGCACGAGCCTGACGAGCCACTTCGCCCTCCCGACCGTGGCGACACCGCGCAGCGCCGCGTCCGAAGCGACGTCACGCCTCGCGCGTCGCAGGTTCATCGGCAGCAGGAAGACGTAGTCGTAGACCAGGACGATCGGAAAGCCCCAGAACGACGCGCGCTCGACGCGGAACGACGCGCTCTCGAAGATCGCCGCGAGCTCGTCGCGGCCGTAGCGGCGTTTGTGCTCGTAGTAATCGTCCGACTTCGTCCAGAGACTGCGCAGCGCGGGAACGGTGACGACGCAGCGGCCGCCCGATCGCACGACGCGGCCAATCTCCGCGATCGCCTCCTCGTCGTCGTCGAGATGCTCGAGCGTCTCGCCGCTCGTTACGGCGTCGAACGCGCCGTCGCGGAACGGAAGGAGGGTCAGGTCGCCGACGACGGGCTTCGCGCCGGTCGTCCGCCTCGCGTGCAGCGCGGCGTCGAAGGAGTAGTCGATGCCGAACACGCGGTGCCCCTGCTTCTCGAGCCTTCCGGCGAGCTGCCCCAGCCCGATCGCCGCATCGAGGACCTTCGACGCCGGCGCGAGCTTCGCCGTCTCGCGCGTGAAAATCGCGAGCCGGTACTCGTGCCTGGGCCCGAACATCTCGGGCTGCGTGCCCCAGGCATGGGTGTGAATGGGGTCGGTTGCTGAGCTCATTCTTCAGAACACATCGAATGCTGAATGCAGAATGGCGAACGACGAATGTATAAAGGGACGCCGGTTGCATTCGTGCTCCTTTCTA
>JAMPYE010000388.1 GCA_023700825.1 Thermoanaerobaculia bacterium
ATCCTCGACGAGATGCTCGGCGAGGGGCTCGTGACGATGGAGAAGGTCCGGGTGCTTCGGTACGGGAAGTAGCGCGATCGAGATGTGACGCGGGCACTGCTGCCCGCGCGCGAGGCGAAGCCGCGCTTCTTCCCACCTCGCGGGAACGGTCGCCACGCGGTGCGGGGCGACGCTCAGGCAGGAGCGTCTGCGCCGCGTTAGGCGAGGTGGGTTGCGGCGTCTCCGTTACCGCGCGAGCTTCGACAGGGCCGCACGGAGCAGCTTCGAGAACTCGACGTCATCGCCGAGCGCCTCGCGCGCCGACTTCACGGCGCTCTCCGCGACGACCGGCTTGTAGCCGAGGTTCACGAGGGCGGAGACAGCGTCGTCGTGTGTGCTGCTGCGCGCGGGCAGCGGGGACCTGGTTTCGGGAGGGCTGCCGAAGATCAGCTTGTCGCGCAGCTCGAGGCAGAGCCGCTCGGAGGTCTTCTTGCCCACGCCCGGAATCGACGACAGGCGACGGACGTCGCCGGTCGCGACGGCCTGAGCCAGCTCGTACACGTCGATGCCGGAGAGGATCACCTGGGCAAGGCGCGGGCCGATGCCGGAGATCGAGATCAGCTTCTCGAAAGTGGCCTTCTCTTCGCGCGTCGAGAATCCAAAGAGCGCGAGCGCGTCCTCCCGGACGTGCGTGTGGATCTGCAGCGCCGCCGTCTTCGACGCTTCGAGCTTGTAGTAGGTCGAGAGCGGAATGTTGACGATGTAGCCGACGCCGCCGCAGACAACGACGACGCGGTCGGGCTCGAGCGACTGGATGGGACCTTCGAGGTAGCCGATCATTTTTTGGGGTTGTTAGTTTTAAGTTGTTAGTTGTTAGACAGGCTGCGTGAAGCGTTAAGGATTCTCGTAACCCGAGCGGAGAGGATTGTGCCGGCAGCGAAATCTTCGTGATCGTAAGGCCTGCTGCGTGTCGCCACGCCGAACGTGTAACAACTAACAACGAACAACTAACAACCAGAACCCTACTTCCGCCGCCACCTTACACCCTGCGGCGTATCCTCCAGCACGATTCCCATCGCCAGCAACTCGTCGCGGAGGCGGTCGGATTCCTTGAAGTCGCGGCGCTTGCGGGCGGCGGCGCGGGCCTCGATCATCGCTTCGATGTCGGCGTCGAGGACGACCTTTTCGCGGCGGACGATGTCGAGGACGAGATCGGCGCGGTCGAGCGCGGCTCGGAGGACGATGGCGTCGGCCGGGGCAAGCTCGCCGCGGTCGGCGGCCGTGTTCGCTTCGCGGATCATCGAGAAGAGAGCGCCCAGCGCGGCGGCGGTGTTGAGGTCGTCGTCGAGTCCGTCCTCGAAGTCACGAAGGAATCTCTGTGCGAGCTCGGCCCCGCGGACGGCGGTGCGGTCGTCGCTACCCTTCGCGAGCTCGTCGAGCCGGATTGCGAACGACTCGATGCGCGCGAGCGCGCTCTTTGCGTCTTCGAGGCTGTGCTTCGTGAAGTTGAGCTTCGTGCGGTGCGGCACGGCGAGCAGTGCGTAGCGGATCTCGAGCGCGCTGTTGCCCTGCGCGATCAGGTCGGGCAGAGTGAAGAAGTTCCCGGCCGACTTCGACATCTTCGCGTCCTCGACGACGAGATGCTCGCCGTGGACCCAGTAGCGGACGAATGGCCTTCCGGTCGCCCCCTCGCTCTGCGCGATCTCGTTCTCGTGGTGCGGGAAGATGAGATCGACGGCACCCGTGTGGATGTCGAACGTCTCGCCGAGATACTTCATCGCCATTGCGGAGCACTCGATGTGCCAGCCGGGACGTCCGTCGCCGAGCTCGGTCTGCCAGGAAGGCTCGCCTTCCTTCTTCGCCTTCCAGAGGACGAAGTCGCGCGCGTCTTCCTTCTCGTACTCGTCGTTCTCGACGCGACTGAGCGAGCTCTCGGGAGCGAGCTCCACCTGCGAGAGCTTGCCGTAGCCGGGGAGGGTCGAGATCCGGAAGTAGGTCGATCCGTCGGCGGCGTACGTGTGCCCGCGCGCCTCGAGCTTCTTCACGATGTCGACCATCTCCGGGATGTGGTCGGTCGCCTTCGGGTAGAGGTCGGCGCGCCGGATGCGAAGCGTGTCGAGGTTCTCGAAGAACACCTGCGTGTACGGGGCGGTGAACGTGAAGATGTCGACGCCAGCCTTCGTCGCGTCGCGGATGATCTTGTCCTCGATGTCGGTCACGTTCATGACCATCGTGACCTTCATCCCCTTCCACTCGAGGAAGCGGCGCAGGAGATCGGCCCAGAGGAAGGTCCTCAGGTTGCCGATATGGACCACGTTGTAGACCGTCGGTCCGCAGCAGTACATCCTCGCGTGCCCCGGTTCGAGCGGCGTGAACGATTCCTGCTTTCTCGTCAGCGTGTTGAAGAGTCTGAGGTCCGACATGATCGGGCGAGGTTAGCGGCGCGGCGGGGGCGGGTCAAGGGCGGGGTGGGCTCGTCCCGTCATCCGGCGGCGTCGTAGGCGCGCTTCACGATCGCGATGAGCTTCGCGTCGACCTCGTCCGCCGAAGTGAGGGGAACGACGTACTGGCACATGCCGCCTGGCGGGACTGCCTTGACGCGAGGGTCCTTCACGTCGTCCTTGAGATTGAGGCCGAGCTCGAAGCGGTCGTTCGTCTTCGGCCCGAGCATCGCGAACTGCTTCTTCCTCCGAAGCGACACGTAACCTTTCTTTGGCGCGATCTCGAACTCGCCGAACCCGTTGATCGCCCCCATCAACTTTTCGTGGATCGGACGCTGGTGCTCCTTCTTTCCCGAGTAGATCTGGTTCAGGACGTCGTCGGTCGATGCTCCGGCCGCCTTCGCCGCGCTCGTGCCGTCCGACTTGAGCACGACGTGGGTGAGGGTGTTCGCGTCGCCGTGGCCGAGACCGTAGGTCTCCATCAGCCAGCCGCGAATCTCCCCATGCTTCGTCTTGCCGCATTTCGCGATCGCGGCGCTCAGCTGGGCGAGGCTCTTGCCGGTCTTCTTCTCGATGTTCCCGATCTGCGTCGCGATTGCCTTGTCCATGTCTGCCATTCGCTCCTCCTGTTCGGCGATGCGATGCCCGAGCATCGCATCGCGGTTGGTTCCTCACAAGTTACGAAGCCGTGAGCGTTCTTCGCGTCAGCCTGCGGTCGCAGCGGCCGGCGCTTTGCCGTATCGCTGCGTGGCCCAACCGACGACGGCTCCGAGGATGCTGCCGGGCAGCATGATCTCGAAGTAGTAGTGTTCTCCAGTCGCGGACGGCATCGCCGCGACGAGCCAGGCCAGCACGAGGCCGACGGCGAGGCCGAAGGCGATTCCGGCGGGAATCGAGTTCACTTTCCTCGCGAACCATCCGGCCGCGACCCCGGCGATCATGCCCTTGACCGTCGAGCCGATGACGATCTCGAGGATCATCGGCCTCACTTCCGGAGTGAACCAGGCGGTGAGGCCGTCGAAGATGCCGAGGAATCCTCCAAGGAGCAGTCCCAGCAGTGGCTTGTTCATCGTTTCTCCTCTCTCGTTGCTGAGTGGTTGTTCGGGTTCAATCCTTCTATTCAACGTCGGGGTCGATTCCTTTAACCCGCTGCCTGCGCCGCCGGCGAAGAATCGTGCCGGTCATCTCCCGAACCACAGGTAGATGACCGTTCGCATGACCAGGTAGGCGAGGACGACCGCGACGGCGGTCCGGTTACCGCGGATCCAGCGGAGCGCTCGCTCCCAGACGGGCTCGCGGTATGCGGAGACGCGGTGGCCGTCCGCGAATCGCACGACGTCCTCCGCGAGCTCAGCAGCTGACGCGTATCGATCCGCGGGCCCCGGTGCGGTGGCCTTCGCGATGATGGCGGCCAGCGGCTTCGGCAGGCTTCGGCGTTCGCGCGTGCACGCCGCTGTCGCAAGATCGCGCAGGATCGCGCCGAGCGACCAGACGTCGGTCCGCTGGCTGATCGCGCTCGTTTCGCCGCGCTCCTGCTCGGGCGCCATGTAGCCTCGCGTTCCGATGACGTCGCCGTCGGACGTCAGGCTGCGGCTTCCGGCGACGTGATCGAGCGGGCTCGCGCTCGACGGAGAGGTTGCCGGCTCCGGAGTCTCCGAAGCGGGCCCGCCGTCATCGCGAAGGAGCTTCGCGACGCCCCAGTCCATCACCAGAACTTCGCCGAACTCGCCGACCATCACATTCTCCGGCTTGAGGTCGCGATGAACCACGCCGCGCGCATGCGCGAACGCAACCGGCTCGCAGATCCTGGCGAAGAGGCGTAGCGACTCGGCGAGCGTGATGCGCGACGTGGCCACCTCGTCGACGCGCGTGCCGCGAACACGTTTCATCACGTACCACGAACGCCCGTCTGCGAGGGTTCCGGCGTCGTGCACCGGGGCGATCCCGGGATGCTCGAGCGCGGCGAGGATCTTCGCCTCGCGTTCGAGCCGGTCGGCCGCGTCGGCGCGGAGGAGACCGCTGCGCAGGACCTTGATCGCGACTTCGCGCCCGAGCACGAGATCCTCCGCGGCATAGACGACTCCCATCCCGCCGCGATCGAGCTCGCCGATGAGGCGGTAACGCGTCCCCGAAAGGTCAGGGAGTTCCGGAAGCGAGCCGAGCCGCGCGATCGCGTCGTCGGAAATCCAGATCACGGCTCGATCCCCAGCACTGCGCGGGCCTCCAGCCGGAACTCCGCTTCGGATCCAGTCATCTCGCGCAGCGTTTCGAGCACGATCGCGCGAAACCGTCTCCGGGCTGCTGCGAGGTCGTTCGTGACCTTCGTCTCGGTGCTTTCGAGCGCGGCGGCGAGGGAGCGATATGTGGGGCGCGTCTCTCCATCCTCCAGGTCGAATGCCTCGAATACGCGGAACTGGCGGAAACG
>JAMPYE010000389.1 GCA_023700825.1 Thermoanaerobaculia bacterium
AGACAGGAGTGTCTGCGCCACAGGGACTCGTCATGCCACTCGGACTCGTCACGCCACTCCATGTGGCGCAGGCACTCCTGCCTGCGCGTCGCCGAAGGCGACCGGGGCCTCTCCGTTGTCTCGGTCCTCACCCGATGCGGCGCTTCGCGCCGCGCGCAGACAGGAGTGTCTGCGCCACATAAGCGCCCCCGCGCCACGCAACTCGCAACCTTCGCCATTCCTTGCGTTTCGTGCCGCGTGGAATAGAATGCGCGCCGGTGAGCATTCTCGCCGCTGATTCGTGAGTGGTGTGGGGCCGTAGCTCAGTTTGGGAGAGCGCCTGAATGGCATTCAGGAGGTCGTGAGTTCGATCCTCATCGGCTCCACCAGCGAATCTGAAAGCAAGGCCGGAGGCCGAAAGGCAGGCCAGAGGTCATACGTCAGGCCATAGGTCACACGCCAACGGCCAAGGCAGCAGAGAGACCGCGAGAGCGGTCTTTTTTGTTTTTAGGGGCGAAAAGGCGAGAGGCGGGAGGCGATGAGCAGGCGGGTGGCTTACCACCTCGCTCGACACTCAGCGCTCGGGGTTTTGTATTTGGGGCGAGAGGCGAAAGGCGAGAGGCGATGAGCAGGCGGGCTCCAGGCTGGCCGACTCCGCGGGTTGGACAGACTTCGAAATGTCGAATGAAGAATGAAGAATGACGTCCAGAGCGCCAGCGAAGCAACTCGCGACCGGACCTTTCTTCATTCTTCATTCGACATTCTCCATTTCGGTTTCTGGTGTTCCACCAATACCTGTGATCGCTGCCGCAGTCGCTGTGCGAGGTCGATCCCCGTTTGCTCTTCGCCTCTCGCCTTTCGCCTCCTCGCCTCCGGCCCCCCACGCCAGCCCCGCCACGATGGCCAGGGTCGCGGGGATCGCGGGGATGGAGAAGTTGAACTCGGCGAGTCCGTGGAGCAGTAGCGACACGATCGCGCCGAGGCCCGCGAGCGCCCAGGCGCCGGCTTCGCGGTGGCGCGCGGTGATCGCCCCGTGGCCAAAGAGGGCGAGCATCGCGCCGAACGCGACCGCCGCGAGCGCAAGCCCCGCGATTCCTCCCGTCACGAGCATCTGCACAGCGTCGCTGTGCGCCTGCTCGACGAGCATGTTCATCCCGTCGGGCTGCACGCGCCGGAACGCTTCACGAAACGTGCCGAGCCCCGAGCCAAGCACGGGGAAGTCGCGCCACGCCTCGACCGAGATGCGCCAGAGCGTGACGCGCGTGTCGGACCCGGCGTCGCGCGGATCGGTCGTCAGGAAGCGGAGCAATGGGTAGACGCCCGTGGTCAGGAACGCGATCGCAACGCCCGCTGCGACCGACAGGCTTCCGGCGATCGCGAACATCCGGTGATGGCGCACGTGCCGGCTCGAGAGAGCGACGATCAGCACCACGATCGTCGTGAGCACCGCCGCGGCGATCCCTCCGCGGGAGCGGGTCACCAGGATGCCGATCAGGATCACGCCCCAGGCGAGCGCCCGCCACGCGACCGGAGTCCAGCGGCGGTGGAGCCGGTCGAACGGGTCGCGTCCCTGCGCCTCGCGATCGCGTCCCGTGAGAATCGACTCGACGACGAACGCGAACGCGATGGCGAGGGCGATCTCCAGGTACCCGGCGAGATGGTTCGGGTTCACGAACGCTCCGTGGACTCGATCCTCCTCGCGCTGGGCCGACACCGCCCAGACGAGGTGCGCCGCCGAGGCGAAAACGAGCAGCCATCCGAGCCGGCGCCGCGCCGCGCGCGTGCTCACGGCTGCCGCTGCGTAGAAGAGTGACGCGCAGGCCAGGATGAAGAGAGTCGCCTGCACCGTCTCCGTCGGCGCGATCGAGATCCGGAACGGGAGCTGCGCCCGGCCGAAGAGCGCGAGCACCTCGTTCGACTTCGCGTGGATCTCCGCGCTGACCGGTGAAATCGATGCAAGAAGTGAGTGGGGGAGCGGAACGATTTGCACGAGTCCGAGCGCGCCGAGGAGCAGCAGCGGAATCCACGCGAGCCGCGCCCGCCCCAGCCCGGGGCGCGAGCGCACGAGCGCCGCGGAGGCGAGCGCTGAGAACGCGAGGATCTGGACGAGCAGCCGCCCACCGGGAAGCACGCCGCCGTAGGGAAGCGGAAACGACACGATGCCGATCGCCAGGAGGGCGAGGGTCAGCGCTCGCGCGACGCGCTCGAGGGCCGAGCGAGGACCGGTCAAGGCACCATCCGAGTGACCATGCAATGTCCGTGTAAACTACTCATTCCATTGGCTCATCCGAGCTCCGTGCAGACTGCCCTTCCCATTGACTTGCCGGGCATCGTGCCATACATTGAGTCGATCTTACAGGTAAGGAGTAGTGTCGCCATGAAAAACAGGCCCATTTTCATGCTCGCAGCGTCGATGCTTGTCGCGTTAAGCGCTCTCGGTCAGGGAAGTCTCTCGGTTACGCACGAGGCTCCCGGCTGCATGTCGTCCCTCTGTGGACGATCGGTCGTGAACGCGACGGTGACTGGTGATTCCGCCCCCACGAGCGTTCGTGTGTACTTCCGCGCGGGCGACACCGGTCCCGAGTACTACATCGAAATGGCTGCCGGCGGAGGCGGAAACTACAGCGCCGTCCTTCCCGCGCCTCTGCGCGAGACCTCCGCGGTCAGCGTTCGCGTCGTCGCAGTGGCGGCGGACGGCACGATGTCCGCCACCGAGCCCGCGATGGTTCCCGTGACCTCCGACTGCAAGCTCGCCAACCTCGGAGCCGACGAGTTCGACTTCGCGACGAACACCATCCTCGGCCTGACCGACGCGGCACAGACGGGCGCCCCGAAAGGCTTCTCCTGCGCCGGGATCGCGAAGGTCGTCGGCATCGACCAGACGATGGCTCCGAACAACGCCTGCGAGGAAGTCCGGCTCGCCAAGAGCGATCCCTGCTTCGGCGCCGGTGGCGCCGTGATGGTTGCGAATGCCGGGACCGGTGCGTCGTCGTCTGCCGCGGCAGCCGGAGTGTCCGGCGGCGCGGGGCTTCGCAACGCGGCCATCATCGGCGGTGCGGCTGTGGCTGGCGCGGTGATCATCGAGAACAACAACGATGACGACCGTGAGCCCACCTCACGCTCGCGGCCGTAGCGCTTGCAGACTTCTTAGGGAGAGGAAGCGTGGGGTGTGAACCGAAGCAGCGCGCGTCATGCGCGGCGGCGGAGTCTTCGACTCGCCGCCGCGTGCGCTTCCGGTAACCCGGCGGACTTTCGTCTACGATGGCACTCGACCCGAGACAGAATTCCTTTCCCGCCGCGTCGTCCGGACGCGGCTCGGATCCCGCGGACTACCCGCTGCACGGCGACTCCGCCGAGCAGGACGTCAATCTCGCCGAGTATTGGGCGCTGATCGTCCGGGGACGGCGCATCATCGCGGCGGCCGTGGCGATCGCCGTCGTCGCCGCGATCGTCATCTCGGTCCTCTCGAAGCCGGTCTATCGCGCTCGCGTGATCCTCAAGGTCGAGCCCGAGCGCAGCACGCCCTTCGACGTGGGATCGAACACGACCGTCGTGACTCGCGACCCCGAATTCCTCCCGACGCAGACGCGGCTCCTGAAGAGCAGGGAGATCGCCGCGCGCGTCGTGCAGAAGCTCAATCTCGCAGAGGAATCGTCCGACGGGGCGCCCGACCGCGGATTCCTCGACGTGCTCAAGTTCTGGAAGAGCGCGCCGGGCGATGCGCGGGCCGACGTCGACGTGCTCGCCGAGAAACTCGCCGAGGGTGTTCAGGCGACGCCCATCCGGGGAACCTACCTCGTCGAGCTGGCCTACACGGCGACCACGCCGAAGCGCGCGGCCGACGTCGCGAACGGCGTGGCGACCGCGTACATCGAGTGGAACATGGAGTCGAAATTCGAGGTCCTCGGCCAGGCCGGCAAGTTCCTCGGAACGCAGATCGAGCAGCTCAAGGCCGACATCGACCGAAAGTCGCAGCAGCTCTCGGCATACGGCGACCAGAAGGACATCGTCTCGCTCGACGCCAACACGAACGTCACGATGCAGAAGCTCGAGTCGCTCAACAAGGACTACGCCGAGGCGGTCGGTGACCGCGTGGCGAAGGAAGCGCGCTACCACGAGACGACGACCGGCTCGGCAGCGACGCTCGCCGACGAAGTCTCGAACGGGCTGATCTCCCAGCTTCGCGCCGAGAACTCGAGGCTCGAGCGCGAGTACGCCGAGAAGTTGAACATGTTCAAGCCCGAATGGCCTGCGATGAAACAGCTCAAGTCGCAGATCGACAAGGGAAAACAGCACATCAACGAGGAAATCGCCCGGCAGGTGACGAAGGCGCGCGAGATGGCGCGCTCCGACTACCAGACCGCCCTCCGTCGCGAAGAGAGCCTCAAGGCGGTTCTCGGCGGGCAGAAGACCGAAGCGATGACGCTCAACCGCGACGCGGTCGAGTTCACGAATCTCCAGGTCGAGGTGCAGACCAAGCGCGAGCTCCTCGACGCGCTGCTCAAGCGGCAGGCCGAGACCCAGGTGCAGTCGCGCCTGAGCGGCGAGCAGTCGTCCGCCGTGCGCATCGTCGACCGCGCGCTGCCCCCTCGCGTGCGCTTCAAGCCCAGCTATCGGAAGAACCTCCTCACCGGCGCGATGCTCGGCGTGTTCGCGGGCGTTCTCGTGATCTTCCTTCGCGAGTACCTCGACCGCAGCCTGCGGAGCGCCGAGCAGGTTGCCCGTTACCTCCGGCTGCCGGCGCTCGGGATCATCCCGTCCGCGACGAGCAAGCCGAAAGGCTACGGCTACTACGGCTACCTCGCGAAGGGCAGGAAGTCGAAGAAGGCCTCGCCGCGGAAGGAAGTTGCCGGCGA
>JAMPYE010000390.1 GCA_023700825.1 Thermoanaerobaculia bacterium
CGCCACAAGGGCCCCTACAGCAGATTGTGCTCCTCGGCGTAGTTGACGAGCTCGACACGGCTCACCAGGCCGAGCTTGCCCATCAGGTTCGCGCGGTGGTTCTCCACGGTGCGAATCGAGAGGTCGAGCAGGTCGGCGATCTGCCGGTTCGTGTTTCCCCTCGCGAGAAGGCGAAGGACGTCGACCTCACGCGGCGTGAGCGCGACGACCGGATCCCCTCGCCGGTGCTCCGTCGTAACCGGCTGGTGGAGCAGCGCGCGCGTCATCGAGGGGTGAACGTAGATGTCACCCTTGCTCGTCGCGTGGATCGCCTGAATGATCTCGGATTCCTCTGCCCGTTTGATCAGATAGCCCGCGGCTCCCGACTTCAGTGCCTCGTGGAGCAGGCTCTCGTCCTCGTGCATCGTTAGGTACAGCAGGATCAACTCCGGGTGGGCCTGCTTCAGGAGCCTCCCCGTCACGATTCCGCTGTCGGGTGGCATTGTGATGTCCAGCAGCACCATGTCGGGACGCAGCTCGGCGGCGAGCCGTAGCGCTTCGGTGCCATCGGCCGCCTCGCCCACGACCTCGAGCTCCGGGTCGGTTCCGAGCAGCATTTTCAAACCGGTGCGGACGACGGAATGGTCGTCAGCGATCAGGATGCGAATTGGCATCTGGCACCTCCACCACGATCGTGGTTCCCGCGCCCGGTGCGCTTTCCACGGCAAAAGTCCCCCCCAGCGCCTCGGCACGCTCGGCCATCCCGAGCATGCCGAAGGAGCCTTCGCGACGCACGTCGGACGGGTCGAACCCGCCACCGTCGTCCTCGATCATAACGATGACTTTGTCGCCGCGATGTTCCGCGAGTATGTCCACCCGCGTCGCGGAGGCGTGACGGACGACGTTGGCCATTGCTTCCTGCACGACACGATACAGCGCCGTCTCCAGCGCCGGTGGGAATCTCTCTCCCGAGAACCCGCGCGACTTGAATCGCACGGTAAGCCCCAGACCGGCGCCGGCCGTTCGCGCATACTGCCGCAGCGCCGCCTCCAGGCCGAGGTGATCGAGACTCGCAGGGCGGAGATCCGCCGCGAGACGATGCAGACCGTCGATCACGGCGTCGGTTCTTTCGACGAGGTCGGTCACCCGCTCGGTGATGCTCTCGCCCTTTTCGATCTGTCGCTCGAGCAGCCGGAGCCCGTAGCGAAGCGACACGAGTGCCTGGCCGGCCTCGTCGTGCAGTTCCCTGGCGATGTGCCGGCGCTCGTCTTCCTGGACCTCGAGGATCCGCCGGGACAATGCCTGCATTCGCGACGTGGATACCTGCATCTGCGAGAAGAGGACCGAATTCTCCACGGCGACCGAAGCCTGCGACGACATCGCCTCGGCGAGTCTCACGTGCTCCTCGCTGAAATAGTCGGGCTCCCGCTTGGACAACGAGACGAGCCCCGACACGTCACCGCGGGCGAAGAGCGGCACTCCCATCCAGCTCACTTCCGAAGAGCGGTCCACCGGAAGACTCCAGTCGGGAACCTTGCCGATGTCGGGAATGCAGACCGCGGTTCCATTCGTCAGGATCCTCTGTACGATCGGGTGATCGATCGGATCGAACTCGACTCGCACGTCGGGCGTCGACGGAACGACTCTCGTCCCGTCGAACGTCGCCCGCACCGAGACTCTCGGACCTTCTTCGAGCAGCATGACCCTGGCGCGGTCGAATGGGACGAGGCGTCGCAGGCAATCGAGCAGCATCCCCATCACGCTCTCGCGGTCGAGGCTTCGGTTCAGCAGTACGGTCGTCTCACGCAGTGCGTCGGACACGGTTCGCGCCTTCCGCTCGGCCTCGTGCGCGAGCCAGCGCTCACTGACGTCACGGGCGACGCTCAGCACGGACTGAATCGCTCCGCCCACACCGCGCTCGGGAACGAGCCGGCAATCGAAGTAGCGCGTCGCGGCGAGACCCGGAAACTCGAGCTCGATCATCTCGGGCCGCCCCGACGATACGACTCGCCTTATGGCGGAGTCCCAGAGGCGGGTCACCTCGTCGGGCATTCCCACTTCCCTGTTCGTCTTCCCCGGAAACTCCTCGACCGGGCGGCCCGTCAGGCGCTGGATCGTGGGGCTCACGTATAGATACCGGAGATCCCGGTCGAAGCGCGCCACGATGTCGGGAAGGTTCTCCACGAGGGCGCGGAAGTGCCCTTCGGACTGCCAGAGTTGTGCGGCGCCCGCATGCACCGCCTCTTCGAGCGCATCGCGACTGCTTGCGAGGTGGCCTGCCGTGCGGCTGTTGCGCATCGACACCGCGGCCATCTCGGCGAACACTTCGGCAAGGCGGGCGTGCACTGGCGTGAATCCACCCGGCTGATTCACCAGGCAGACGAGCCCGGCAACGTTGCCGGCGAGAACGATGGGCGCAACGAGCGCGCTCTGCAGCGCGACCTCACGACCCGCGGGTGCGGCCTCGACCACGACGCTTCCGGTGAGCTTGTTGCTGAAGGCGACCCTGCCCGCCCTCGACGCGCGGGACCCGAGGCGCGCGAGCCCCGGCGGCATTCCGCCCGCCACATCGAGTTCGAGCCCGGTGGAGTCCACGACGACGATCTCGAAGTCGTTCTCGCCCCTGGCCTTGACGGCCACGAACCCTGCGTCCGCACCGATGGTCGTCCTGCAGACCTCGAGGATCGACCTCGCGGCCTCGGTGAAGCCGCGGTTGTCGAGCACGGCGCGAGCCGCCGCAAGAAACGCGGTGACCTCATCGGGACATCCGCGCGTCGGCCCTCGCAGTACGGTCGACCGTTTCATGAGACCTTCCTCGCGCTGCCAGCGGCGGCGCGGGCGCGTGCAGACCGTTCCGTGGTCGCATCCCGGAAGCCGGAGTACCGCGGCCCGGGGGCAGTTGCCTTTCGACAAACATACCACCGAACCGCGGAGCGGGAGCCGATGCTGCAGGCGGCCGGACGGACCATGCGTGGATCAGTCTCGGGACCAGGGCTGCTTGTTGATCGAGCTGACCGTGCCGTTGTTGAAGGCGATCCAGGTCATCTCCCGATTCTCGTAATCGGTGACGTAACCCCACGCCTCGTTGAATCCGTCGGCCTTACGCTTCTCCGCGTCGTGACGCATGATCGCGCGAACGTCGGCCATCGTCTGGTCGACGTGGATCTTCCCGATGACCTTCTTGTTGAAGATCGAGTTGCCACACGCCTGCGCGTCGTAGTCGTCGCGATGGCAGGGGCGGATCTGGCCGCTCTCGTTCATCCTGCCCGGCTTCTTGACCGTGTTCATCGCCGAGGTGCACCCGCCGAGAACGAGCCCGGCGATCGAAACTGCAAGTACTAGCTTCTTCATGTGAATCCTTCCTATTGGCGCGTCGAGATCGCGACATCGATCCCCGGAGTGCCGATTCTGCTCGACGCTTGAATAGAACATAGCCCGGGACCCGGAATTGAGTAAGCGCACTTAGTACGCTGCGCGACGAGGCCGCCTGAGTAGAAATTACGGAGCAGCGGCCGGACGTCGCTCCTGTCCGACACTCGCGTAATTACTACGCGAGCCCGTACGACGGTCCCCGGGTAGTAAGTGCGCTTCCGCACCGTGAGGCAGCGGACTAGATTCGAGTTCAGCGCTGTGCTGGCTCACCGCCGCAGCGGGCGACGGGCCGGCGCGCAGGGGAGATCCCATGAAGCAGGAATCGCGAGGCAAGTTGGCGAAGCTGAAGGGGCGAGTGAAGGAAGCTGCCGGCGTCCTCACGGGCGACGAAAAGCTGGAGCGCGACGGCGCCCGGGAACGGGCCGCGGGAGCCATTCAGGAAAGTGTCGGAAAGGCGCGCCGGAAAGTAGGCGAGCTCGTGACTGGCGTCGGAAAGGCCATCAAGCGTTAGGCTGCGGGCCGGCGATCGCCAGCACCGCAGGGACGCCGGCACACGCGCCGCGTGCGCCGGGAGCAACACGCCGGAGCCGACTCGAAGGGGTGCGCAACAATGGGAAGTCGAGCGAACATTGATCGGGACGCCTCGCCCTCCGCCCCGGGGCAAGCCACGGCTCGCTCGCGGCCTCCCGAGCTCCCGGCGAACTCAGCACCTCGTCGAGGAGGTGTGCGATGACGCCCGCCCCGGATCCCTTCGTGGCCCTGGTGAGCATCCTCGGCCTTCTGGTTGCCTGCGCCGCGGGTGTGAGCATCTACCGCGCTCGGTACAGACGCGGCCTGGCGGAGGCGGCGCTGCGAGACAGCGAGGAAAAGTACCGGATGCTCCTCTACGGCATCCAGGACTACGCGATCTTCATGCTCGATCCCGAGGGAGGCATCGTCAGTTGGAACGCCGGTGCGGAGCGAATCAAGGGGTACAAGGCAGAGCAGATCATCGGCCGGAACTTCTCGTGCTTCTTCCCGGAGTCTGAAGTCGAGATGGGAAGGCCGCAGGAGGTGCTCGGGATCACCGCGGCGACCGGCCGGCACGAGGAGCAGGGGTGGCGCGTCCGAAGAGACGGCTCACAGTTCCTCGCGACCGTCACGCTCACCGCGCTGCGTGATGGCGACGGAGAGCTTCGGGGCTTCTCCGCGATCAGTCGCGACCTGAGCGAGAGCCAGGAGTCGGAGGCGCGATACCGAGGCCTCCTCGAAGCCGCGCCCGACGCGATGGTCGTGGTCGACCAGCGCGGGGAGATCGTGCTCCTCAACGTCCAGGCGGAGAACCAGTTCGGATACCGCCGCGACGAGCTCGTCGGGCAGCAGGTGAAGAACATCATTCCGGAGGGCTTTGCCGAACGGCTCATCGCCGACGGCCTCCGCTCTGCGGCCGATGCCCTCGCACAACAGATCGGAAC
>JAMPYE010000391.1 GCA_023700825.1 Thermoanaerobaculia bacterium
CCCCCCCCCCCCGGGGAACGATGCGAATCGTGATGTTGCACCCCGGCAGGGGTGCCAGCGTCAAACGAATCGCTCGGGATCTGGCACCCCTGCCGGGGTGCGGATCTTCGTCGCGTCTCCAACCCCGGTTCGCCTGCGGCGACCCGGGGCTACCTTCTGGCACGCCTCCGGCGTGCTGTCGGCTCCCGCGTCGTCCAACGCCCAGCCCTAACAGGTCGGGCTTCGCAGCTCCAGCGCACCTGACGTACCCGCTGCCGGACTGGAGCCCCTCACCGCGCCATCGAGCCCGTCAACCTCAGTACTCAGCACTCAGTACTCAGTACTCAGCGCTCAAACCCCTCTGCCCGAAAGTGCCGTCACGACCGCGCGGACGAGGATCGTGAGGTCGAGCACCGGGGTCCAGGAGCACAGGTACTGCAGGTCGTAGATCAGCTTCACGGACGGGGGCTGGTCGTATTCCGCGGAGGTCTGCGCGAGGCCGGCAAGGCCGGGCCGGACGAAAAGGCGCAGGCCGAAGTGCGGCACCTCGCGGGCGATGACGGCGATCCGGTCCGGCATCTCGGGGCGCGGACCGACGAGGCTCATGCCGCCTTCGACCACGTTCAGAAGCTGGGGCAGCTCGTCGAGCCTGTAGCGCCGCAGCCAACGCCCGACGCGCGTGACGCGCACGTCGTCGTCGAGCGCGAGCTCGCTCCCCGCGTGATCGGCGCGCATCGTGCGGAACTTCCACATGAGCAGCGGTGCGCCGCGCAGGCCGGTGCGCCGCTGCCGGAGCAGGACCGGGCCGTGGCTGTCGATCGCGACGAGAATCGCGATCGCCGCGAGGAACGGCGAGGCGGCGACCACGAGGATGGAGCCGAGCGCGACGTCGACGACTCGTTTGAGCGCGGCGCCGACGCCGTAGGCTCCCGGCATGCTCACCTGGACCAGCAGATGCTCGCCGAGGGAGCCGAACGGGGCGTCGGTGACGAGCGCGTCGGCCGCAGCGGGCCTGCAGAGGAAGCCGCGCGGCCCGCGCAGCTCGAGCAACTCGAGTCGCCGCTCTGCAACGTCGCCTCCGCCAAGGTCGATCACCTCGTCTGCCGATGCGATCCCCTCGAGAGCGCGTGCGTCGCCCATCCGGCCGGCGTAGAGCGGATGCTCGACCGCTTCGTCGAGCGAGACGAGCCCGGCGAGCGTGATCGGATCGGGCAGTCGCCGGAGCAGCTCGCGAAGCACGGCCGCCTCGCCGATGACGATCGCGCTGCGACGCTCTCCGCGCCACAACCGCGCCGCGAGCGCGCGCCAGGCGAGAATCCCCGCCGCCTCCAGAAACGGGACCGCGACGAAGACCGTTCGCGGCCATGAGACCTCGAGCAGCGTTCCCGCGATCGCGACCAGCGCCATCTGTAGCGGCAGCGCGAGCAAGAGCGTCGGACGGTGCCGCGGCGAGACGCGAAAATCGTAGAAGCCGCTCAGGCCGAGAGCCACGACGGCCGCGACCGAGAAGACCGTGAGATTCTCCGCCCCGAGCGGGAACTTGCCCGGAGGCAGGAGCTCTCGCGTCAGCGGAAGGTCGACGTGCGTGCGCAGCAGGACGATCGCCGCGACCGCGCCGCAGGCGATCAGCAGATCTCCCGCGATCGTCACGACGATCCGGAGCACGTTGGCGAGCGACTGGGGGCGCAGCATCGGCGGCGCTTAATCTAGCAGGATCGAGGGAGATGAGTGCCGCGGGAAGCGTGCCCTGACCGCCGGGCACCCCCCTTGCGCCCACACGACCCCCCTCACGAATCACATGGCGGCCCTCCGGGAGGCGGGTATAATTCGCCGCCAAAGAGGCTCCCCAAGGATGTCCAGAGACCGCCGCAAGTCGATCCGCTACCCGACAGCGTCGATACCCGTTCAGCTTGCCGAGTTGAACGGCGAGTGCATCGACCTCAGCCTCCACGGCGCCGCCGTCGTCCACCGCTCCCCGATCAAGGCCGGCGTGCCGGTCACCATGATCTTCCCATCCTACGGCGGCATCTACGTCCCGTGCGAGGTGCTCCGCTCGATCGTCCAGGTGCGGCGCGGCAAGGCGGGCCCCGAGTACATGTTCCGCTCGGCCATCACCTTTCTCCCGATGGAGAACTCCGAGGAGGGGCCGCTGATCGAGTTCCTGAACCTCCAGATCCTCAAGCTCGAGGAGCTTCGTGAGGCCGCGCGCCTCGCCGGCGAGGAGCCGGAGTTCGACGACGAAGAGTAGTGGGGATTTCGGATTTCGGATTTCGGATTTGAAACCGGGCGGTGCCGTCGACGCCTGCGTGCTGCCTGCCTTTCAACCCTGCCTCGCGGGCGGGGACGCCGGCGAGGTTGCCGGCGGGGACGCCGGCGCTACGAAAGCCGCCTGCTCATCGCCTTTCGCCTCTTCGCCTCTCGCCTAACGCCTCTCGCCCGCGACCCTCACCCGATCGAGCAGCTTCGCGCGCAGCAGCGTCGCGGCACTTCCGCCCGACACCGACACCTCGATCGTCCCGCGTGAGCCGACGATCAGGAACGGATCCAGCGTTCCCGCCATCGCGGCATAGGTCTCCCCACTGCGCGAAACCTTCATTCCCCTCACTTCGAGCGTGAGGCCGTCGATCCCCCCGACGCGCGCCGGATCGAGATCGGTCGCGACGTTACCGAACCGGTCGATCGCGGTCACGGTGCCGATCGCGACGTGCTCGTCGTACGACGGCGGGGCGTAGTCGAGCGCCACGATCGAGCCGCGATCGACAGGCGGACCGAGCTCTTCGATCGCGACTCCGCGGGCCAGCGCCGCCGCCGCCGGGGCGAAGCGGTCCCGGCCATGAAACGTCGAGCTGACGGCATGCAGAAAGAGAGCTCTGTTCGTGATTTCGCGCACCGCGGCCTCCGGCCCGAGCGCGAGCGAGAGCAGCCCGTTGTCGGGGCCGAGAAACGTGATCGCGCCATCGGTCGCTGCAAGCAGCCTCCGCGCCGAACCGACCCCGGGGTCGACCACCGCGACGACGATCACCTGCCGCCCCCCGCGCAGCGACCCCGCTACGTCACGGAGAAAGAACGCCCCTTCCGCGACGTCGTACGGCGCGATCTCGTGCGTCAGGTCGGCAATCTCCCCGTCGCAACGCGACGCGATCACTCCCTTCACCTGCGCGACGTACGGGTCGCGGGTGCCGAAGTCGGTCAGAAGTGCGATCAGCGGACGCATGGGAATTGAGAATTGTGGACCCTCTCCGTACCCCCGGCAACCGCCATCTCTCAATTCTCAATTCTCAATTCTCAATTCGCTCATAGAATCGACGCAGCATGTTCCCCGTCACCACCCGCGGCCGCCAGAAGCTCCTCGTCTTCGCCCGACACCCGGAGCTCGGGCGCGTGAAGACCCGGCTCGCGGCCGAGCTGGGGCACGAGAAGACGCTCGCCGCCTACCGCGCGATGCTCGCCGACCTGCTCGACGCGATCGGCGGCTCGGACGCCGACACCGAAGTCGAGATCATGTGGACGGCGAGCCCGGAGGTCACCGGCGACGAGTTGCGAGTGTCGTTCGGCCATCGCGCGCTCGCGATGCAGGCGGGTGCCACTCTTGGCGATCGCCTCAGCATCGCCTTCTCCGAGCGGATCTTCTTCCACGAGGCGTCGAAGGTGATCGCGATCGGCACCGACGAGCCTTCGCTCGACAGGGCTCTCATCGACCACGCCTTCGCCCTCCTCGATTCCTGCGACTGGGCGATCGGCCCCGCGACCGACGGCGGCTACTACCTCCTCGGTTGCCGCGCCGCCTCGTTCTTCCCCGAGGTGTTCATGGACATCGACTGGGGCACGCCGCGCGTCTTCGGCGAGACCTGCGACAAGATTCACGCGACGATGCAGTCGCTGGTGACGCTTCCCGCGCGCCGCGACATCGACTTTGCAGACGATCTCCGGCACCACGGTGCCGTAGCCGGGCCGGGGCGGCTCAAAGGGCTCCTGGAACAGTGGGGGTGGATCGCATGAAGATCCTGACGTCCGAGCAGATGGGCAACATCGACCGGCGCGCCTCGCAGCAGTACGGCATTCCGTCGGTCGTGCTGATGGAGAACACGGCCCTCGCCCTCGCCGAGGCGGTCGTGACGCACTACCCCGAAGCGGGCAACGTCGCGATCTTCTGCGGCCCGGGACAGAACGGCGGCGACGGCTTCGCCCTCGCCCGCCATCTGGAGAACCGGCGAATCACTCCGCTCGTCTTCGTCGTCGGCGGGCGCGGCCACTACAAGGGTGACGCCGCGACGAACCTCGAGATCTGCGTTCGCATGGGACTCCCGCTCTGGGACGTCGACGACGGCGAGTCGCTCGACCGCGCGCTCGCACGCGCCTCGGAGGCCGACCTCGTCGTCGACGCGATCTTCGGAACGGGGCTGAACCGCCCGCCCGAGGGTTATTTCGCCGACGCCATCCGGGGGCTGCTGGCGATCCGGCTTCCGATCGTCGCGGTCGACATCCCGAGCGGCCTTTCGGGATCGTCGAGTGAGACACAGGAGCCGTGCGTGCGCGCCGACCTGACGGTCACCTTCGCGCAGCCGAAGATTCCTCACGTCTTCGATCCCGCCGCGTCGTACTGCGGCGAGATCGTGATCGCCGACATCACGATCCCCGAAGCGGCGATCGACACGGAGGGGGTCACCCTCTCACTGACGACTCCCGAGGAAGTGCGCATGCTGCTTCCGGCACGCGCCTCCGACTCGCACAAGGGAACGTACGGGCACTGCGCGATCGTCGCCGGCTCTGCGGGAAAGAGCGGCGCTGCGGCGCTCGCGGCGCGCGGCGCGATCCGCAGCGGC
>JAMPYE010000007.1 GCA_023700825.1 Thermoanaerobaculia bacterium
CGGGCGGAGTTCTCCCGCCTCTTCGACAAGTTCCGCATCGGCAAGACTCACTACACCTACACCGACCCGACGACGAAGAAAGAAGTCTCCGTTCCCGTCAGAAGCTGCGTCACTTGCCATTCGGAAGCGGACTCGCCAGGACTGAAGGCGAGCGGAGCGCTGATGAACGGCATGCACGAGCTCACGAGCTCGGTGGCGCGCGCAGAGAGAATCCTGCTGACCGCGCAGCGTGGCGGAGTCGAAGTTCGCGCGGCGCGAGCCGCCCTCGACCAGGCGGTCGACCGCGAAATCGAGCTGCAGGTTCTCGTGCACACGTTCTCTCCCGAGAAGGCCTTTGCCGAGAAGCGGAAGGAAGGGCTCGCGAGCGCCGCGCAGGCGCTCGAAGCGGGCCAGGGCTCGATGAACGAGCTCCGCTTCCGGCGCCGGGGCCTCCTCGTCTCGCTCGTCCTCATCGCGATCGTTCTCGTCGCCCTCGCGCTGAAGATCAGGGACCTGTCACCCGCGCCAAAGCACGGAGGAGACGGTGGACCAGGTAAAGACTGATCGACCCGCCCTTCGGACTCAGCGACGAACCTGCGAGGATCTCGAATCCTCGCCGCCCGCGATGCGCTCGTAGACGAGCGTCATCTCGTCCTCGTGCAGGAGCCGGAAGAAGGGGGACGCCGCGTCACTCCCCAGCACGGGGATCCGGCACGCTCTCTTTCTCACGAGAACGAACCGGGCGTCGATCTCGGCGAGGCGCCGATTCAGCTCCGCCGGGTCCGGGGCGGAGGTGAACCGGGAGAAGCGTGCGGGTCCGTGGTGGTCCCCGACCATCTCTCCACGGAAGTGGTAGACGAGATCCTCGCCGCCGCAGACCCACGCGACATCGTCCGGCTCCGCCTTCGAGTTCAACAACGCGATCGCTTCCCACTCCGGGACCTTCCGCAGCAACCATGCTTCCCTGCTCCGCGCGTCGACGGCCAGCGGGCCGTTTCGGTAGACCCGGCGCGCCGCGTAGAGCGGGCCTAACGCGAGTAACGCGAGCGCAAGGAGTGCGACCAGGCCACGACGCTCGATCCCGAGGCGTCGAAGGAGGTCGCGAAAGGCGATCGCGCTCGCCACGCAGGCGAGCGGAACGCAGGCCACCAGGAAGCGCGAGTCGCGAGGCAGAAATGTCCAGATGAGACCCCACACCGCGACGAGCAGGAAGATCTGCCGGGTCAGCCTGTCGCGCACCGCGTGGATCGCCAGGACCGGCACCAGCCCGACGAGGGCCGGCGAGAACGGCGGCTGATAACCCACGCGATCCCTCGCGAAGACCAGGTCCCACGGGAGCCTCACGAACGCGACGAGGCGCTCCCCCGGTTCCATCGGAGCCGGCGCGATCACGTCCCAGATGGAATGTCCGAAAATTCGCGCCGCAAACGGAAAAAGCGGATTCCCGGTGAAGTAGACGATTCGGCCGTACCAGGGGGCGAGCGTGATCCCGGCAACGATCGCGAACAGGATCGCGTTGCGCAGCCTCGAGCTCGCGCTCTTCCGGACCAGAACCGCGAGGAAGAGGACCCCGGCCCAGAAGAGGCCCAGGTATTTCACGGAGCACGCGGAGCCTGCAAAGACCGCCGACGCCGCCAGCCAGCCCGTCGCGTCGGTGCGCCGCCAGCGATCGAACGCGTAGAAGCCGGCGGTCACGAACATCGTCATGAGAGCCTCGACGTAGCCGTTCGTGGCGAGATGAACGACGATCGGCGCCGAGAGAAGGAGCGCCACCGTGACCCAGCCGGTCGACTCGTCGGCCTTCTCGCGGAACCATGCGAGCACGATGCATGCGCTGAGGAGCGTCGCGAGCAGCGAGAGCAGATGGGTCGACACGTCGCCGGCGAGCAGGAAGAGCGGGACGCGCAGCACCTCGTCGAGATGTGGGAAGACCGGCGCGCGGAGATACTGGACGAACGGAAGGCTGCCCGAGCGCGCGAATTGCTCGACGGTCGGAAGGTGGTACAGCGTCTCGTCGAATTCCGACGGGGGTGAGAGCGCGAGGATAAACACGGGGACGATCACCGCGACCGCGACGAGAATCGAGATGATGTCGACGCGCGTCCATTTTGGGGAGAAGCCCGGATCGTCACGAAATGCGAGCGCTGCGCCGCACGCCGCCACCGCGAGCACCATCGACGCCGTTCGAGTCAGCAGGCCGGCCATTCCCAGCCCGAACAGCAGAAGTCCCAGCGTCGTGAGGCCGGTCGCGGATCGAACTGCGAACACCGTGAGGCCCGGCTCGCCGCGGAGCAGGCGGACGGCGGGCGCGCCGGCGCCGTAAGCGGCAACCACGAGAACGAGCAGACAGGCCAGGTGGACGAGGAGAAACAGGATCATTCAGTCGGCTCGGCTCCCGCGCGATCGCGCCGGCGAGAGCGAGCTGTCGCCGATGCTACGATGCACCAGTTGATCGACGAATCTTACTTCGAACGGGAGACCTTTCAGCTTCATCCGGCGAAAGGGCACTACTTCGACTACGTCCTCCGGCTACTCCGGGCCGAGTCGATCGTGCCGCCGGCCCATCTCCTCGACATCGGCGCGGGCGTGGGGTTGTTCTCCGAAGCGGCAGAGGGGGCCGGCTACAGAGTCACTGGAGTCGAAGCGTCGAGTCACGCCGCCGCGCTAGCGCGGGCGCGGGTGCGCGGTCCGATCCTCTGTCACGACGCAAACTCGCGGCTCGATCTCCCGGAGCGATCGTTCGACGCCGTGACGATGCTCGACGTCATCGAGCATCTCCGTGACTTCACGACAACTCTCGGCGACGCGAGTCGCCTCCTGCGCACGGACGGCAAGCTGATCCTGATCACGCTGAACGCGCACAGCGTGCTGCGCCCGCTTCTCGGCCGGGACTGGTCCTGGTACCGCGACCCCACGCACGTCCACCTCTTTTCGGCACGTACCCTGCGAGCGGCGGTCCTCGGTGCGGGCTTCGGCAAGGTCCGGATCACGACGATCTTCAACTTTCACTCGGCCGGGGAATCATCCCCTCCCTTCCGTCCGCTCCGCCGGCTCGGTCGGGTGCTCCGCTTTCCGTGGGTGGGCGACTCCCTGCTCGTCGTCGCCACGCGATGACCGCGTCGCGCTCGCCATCCGGCGGAGCCGGGTCTCGAACACGTCGGCCATCCGGCCGCGATCGAACTCGGCCGCCCTCCGCATCCCGTTTCGGCCGAGCCGCGCCCGCAGCTCGTCGTCCTCCAGGAGTCGCGTGATCGTTCGCGCGAGCGATTCGGGATCGGCGGCGCTCGCCAGCCCTTCGATTCCGTCGCGCACGAGCTCAGGCACGGCGTTGTCCTCCGAGTCGCAATAGACCACAGGAACACCGAGCGCCATCGCCTCGAGGGGAAAGATCCCGAAGCCTTCGCGAGACGACGGTTGCACCGCGATCCGTGCCGCACGGATTGCCTTCCACAGCTGCTTCGACTCCTCGACGTGTCCGCGGAATTCGACGTTCGCGCCGAGCCCGAGTGCCGACGCCATCCTCTCGAGCGACTCGCGCTCCGGCCCTTCTCCGTAGATTGCGACTCGAGCGGAGAGAGACGCGGGAAGCGCATGAAGGGCGGCGAGAAGAACATCGACACGCTTCTCGCGAATCAGACGGCCTGCGTAGACGATCGTCTTGCCACCGGCACTCTCCGCGTCCGCGAGCTCGCTGATCTGGGCGAGGTCGATGCCGCAAGCCACGACGTCGACGCCGTCGCGGTGGAGGCGACGCTTCTCGAGCCGCTCGGCCGTCAGGCGACTCGTGGCGATCACCGCCGTACCAAGCTGCGCCGTGAGCCACTCTCCCAATCGGTACGCCGGGGCCGTCCACCGGGACATGTACTTTCGCCAGTAAGGGCCCCAGAACTCGTACCAGGTGACGAGGAGTGGTTTCGCAGCCAGCATGCAGCGCAGCGCAAGCGCAGGAACGTGGATGTACGGGATGCTCGACGCCTCGACCACGTCGAACGGAGAAACGTCAACCTCGAAGACACGCCAGGCAAATCGGAACGCCTGGGCCCTGCTCCGCTTTCCGGAGCGGCTGTAGAGCCGTCCGAGCGGCCCGAACGAGAGCACGCACACGTTCGCGGGCAGCACGGACGGCCCCTCGCCGAATCCGGCCAGCGTGACTTCATGCCCGCGCGCCCCGAGTGCCAACGCCAGGTCGTAGTTCCGCTTTTCGACGCCCCCGATGAAGTCGGGATAGAGGCGGTCGTTGACGAGGAGGATCTTCATCGAAACGACGAAGACTCTAGTCCATCGGCACACAGGCGGCAAACGGCCAAAGCGCGCGAGCGCGTGATGCAACCTCGGTCCCGCAGGGGAGAGCCGCGTTCTGCTCAGGCCCGCAAGACGGACGTCGCGACGCACCACTGGAACGGCGGCCCTCGCACTTCAAACGCCTTCCGCCACCCGTTCTGGACGGCGCCAACCGAAAAGCGCATGATTTCATGATGCGTTTCGAGCTCCTGACGGCCGAGGACTACGTGGAAGTGCCCTGGAAGAACGGGCGAGGAATGACGTCGGAGATTGCGCGAGAGCCTCGAACGGGCGAGGAATTCGACTGGCGAGTCAGCATGGCGGGCATCACCGAGGATGGGCCGTTCTCGAATTTCGCCGGATACAATCGCGTGATTGTCGCGCTCGACGGCGCCGGTTTTTCACTCGTTCATGCGGAGATCGACCGGAGCGTGCTGCTCGGGAGCCTCGAGCCGTACGAGTTCTCGGGCGACTGGGCGACCAACTGCCAGCTGCGCGGCGGGCCGGTGCGGGATTTCAACGTCATCACGGCACGGACTCGCGCCAGCGCCCGCGTCGAGGTCGCGATGGGGACGCGCCTCCACCACTTCGACTGCCGCGGCCGGGTGATCCTCGCCTACTGCGTCCGCGGCGCGCTCATGGCCGAACCGACCACGCGCGTGCATGCGTTCGTGGTCGCCGGCGAGACACTGCGAGTCGATGGGGCGGACCACGTCGTCGTCTCGGGCGAGGACCAGGAGTCCGCGGCAATCCTCGTCGAGATCGGTCTCGGTTAGGCGGTTCGAGGCGACGACCGCCACGGGTCCGCGTGCCGCGGAGGCGAGAGCGCCTCGATCACGAGGGGCGCCGACCTTACACCTCGTCCGACGCGACGATCCTCTCGTACCGCCTGACGACCTCGGCGCGGGCCTCCTTCGTCACATGGACGAGCGCGACGCCGCCGAAGGCCCGTTCGACGGCGCCTCCGGTCTCCTCGACGCGGCGCAGCAGATCCTCGTACGCGCCGCAGGCAGCGAGCGCCTTCGGCGCCGGCCAGGAGAAGATCTCGAACGGGGACTGCTCGACGATTCCGACGAAACGCGAGACGCCGCCATCTCCCGGCTCGAGCATGACGACGTCACCCAGGCGCGCCGCGGTCTGACTGGCGGTCGGCGTCGCGAGCAGCCGAGCGCGCCCGTCGGTGAGGAGCTCGCACGGCACGGCTTCGCAGACTCCGTCGTCGAAGAGGATTCTGATGGGTGGCTCGTGGTCGGGCATCTTTGGTGCGCCTCGCTGGCTGCGCGCGATTCTATCAACGCCGCGCTATCCTTTTCGCGTGACGCTGCTCGATGCAACGGGACTTGCGGGGAAGGTCGCGGCGCTCGACCGGGGCCACCTGGTCGTGCTCACCGGCGCGGGCGTGAGCGCGGCAAGCGGACTTCCCCTCTTTCGCGGTCCCGATCCCGACGCGATCTGGGCGCGCGACGTCACCGAGATGGGGACGATCGCAGCGTTCGAACGCGATCCGGTGACGTGGTGGCGCTGGTTCATCGCGCGCTTCGGGGGCTTGCGCGACGCGCGACCGAACGCGGCGCACGCGGCCATCGCGGAGCTCGAGCGCTGGCAGCTCTCGCGAGGCGGGCGCTTCACGCTGATCACGCAAAACGTCGACACGCTGCACGAAGCCGCGGGCTCGCCGTCGCCGGTCAAGGTGCACGGCACGATCTCGCGCTTCCGCTGCAGCCGGTGGGGCTGCGCGCACGGCGCCCCCTCCGGATCCTTGCCACTCGAGGCCTTCGACGCGCTCGGATGGTTCGACGAGCCGCGGAAAGAGACACTCCCGCGCTGCCCGTCGTGCCGTGCTCTGGTCCGCGCGCACGTGCTGCTGTTCGACGAGTACTACACGGGCCACGACGACTACGAGTTCGCCCGAGCGAGCGAAGCGCTTGGGACGATGAGCCTGCTTCTGCTCGTCGGCACCTCGCTCTCCGTCGGGATCACCGACGTCGCGGTTCGCAGCGCAGCGGGTCGCAGAATCCCGGCACTCCGCATCGACCCTCGCGCCGAGCAGAACGGCCACACGATGCTGGTCAGGGGCGCCGCGGAGCAGATCCTGCCCGGGCTGCTGAGCGCGCTCGCTCCAGCGGTGAAGCGCTAGCGCGCGGGCATCCGCCTATTGCTCCCGCCGTTCCGCTGCGTCGCGCGCAAGTCGGGGACGGACGATTTCACGCTCCATACGGGCAACATCGGAAAGTCGAAATTCCCGTTGACACGGAGAATCACCGAGCATACGCTGAAACCGTTTTCAGAAACCGGTTTCATTCAATGAAATCAAAAAGGAGAGCTCCCGGGCCCCTTCGATCGGCGACGATCCGCGACGTCGCTGCGCGCGCCGGCGTCTCCGTCGCCACCATCTCCCGCGTCTTCAACGACACCGCACCCGTGCGCGAGGAAGTGCGCAAGAAGGTGCTCGCCGTGGCGCGCACGATGAGCTACGTGCCCCATGCCGCGGCCCGCAGCCTCTCGATCCGCAGCACCGCGACGATCGGTGTCGTCCTTCCCGATCTTCACGGCGAGTTCTTCTCCGAGGTGATCCGCGGCATCGACCTCGCGGCGCGCCAGTCGGGCTTCCACATCCTCGTCTCCGGCTCGCACGCGGACCGCGGCGAGATGCGCGCGGTGCTCGCCGCCCTGCGCGGAAGGGTCGACGGGCTGATCGTGATGTCGCCCGATCTCGAGCCCGGGACTCTCGTGGCCGACCTCCCGCACGGCATCCCGATCGCCGTGCTCAACTCCGAGGTCGAGGGGCGGCCCTCGATCACGATCGACAACTACGGCGGAGCCCGCGACGTGGTCAAGCACCTCGTCGCGCTCGGACATCGCCGCATCGCGTTCGTCGGCGGCCCGCCGCTCAACGTCGACGCGGGCGAGCGCCGGCGCGGCTATCGCGCAGGAGTCCGCGCCGCGAGGCTGGAGAAGGTCGAGCTTGACGGTCGCTTCACTGAGAAATCGGGATATGAGGCAGCACGCACGTTCCTCGCGCGGTCACCTCGGGCCACCGCGCTCTTCACGGCGAACGACGCGATGGCGATCGGCGCCCTCAGCGCGCTGCGCGAGGCGGGCGTCGACGTTCCGCGCGACGTCGCGCTCGTCGGTTTCGACGACGTGCCGATCGCCAGGTACCTCGCCCCGCCGCTCACCACCGTCGCGGTCCCGATCGCCGAGCTCGGCAGCGCCGCCTTCGATGTGCTTCACACCATGATCCGGGGCGACGTCGCGCCCGAAAACCGAGAACTCAAAACAGTCCTGGTCGTGCGCGAGTCCTGCGGTTCCGTCCGTGTCGGACGGAACGCAACCGCGAAAGGCCGGGACCAAGCAACCAGGAGGGAAGCACCATGAGTCATCGAGGCGGATGCTCCACGATCCCGCCATACCGTCGCACTGCGACGCTCGCCATACTCGCTCTCGTCGTCGTCCTGGCCTGCGCGCTTACAGCCGGCGCTCAGGGAACCACGTCGACGATCAAGGGCAAAATCATGAACGAGGCCGGTGAGGCCGTCGCCGCGGCGGACATCGTCGCGACGAACGTCGCTACCGGATTCACCGCGGTGACGCAGTCGAAAGACGACGGCTCGTTCGTTCTCTCGGGCCTCAGCCCGGGCAGGTACACGATCCTGCTCGCGTCGCCTGCCTACGAGCAGAAGACCGACGAGCGCATCGTCCAGGTCGGACAGACGCTCGACCTGGTCTTCAAGATGGCCCCGTCGACGGTTCTCACCGAGGCGATCACCGTCGTCGGCAACACCTTCGTCGAGACGAAGACCTCGCAGATCTCCACCAACGTCTCCGAGCTCCAGATCGAGAGCCTTCCCCAGAACGACCGCAACTTCCTGAACTTCGCAGCGCTCGCCCCCGGCGTGCTCCTCGGCAACGACGAGCAGCGCAAGGAAATCAAGGCGGGCGCGCAGGGTTCCTCCTCGACCAACGTCTTCATCGACGGCGTCAGCTTCAAGAACGACGTCCTGCAGGGCGGTGTCGTCGGTCAGGACGCGAGCCGGGGCAACCCATTCCCACAGAACGCCGTGCAGGAGTTCAAGGTCATCACGCAGAACTACAGCGCTGAATACCAGAGGGCCTCGAGCGCGATCATCACCGCGGTCACCAAGTCGGGCGGCAACGCTTTCACGGGTGACGCGTTCTGGTACTACCAGGACAAGGACCTCGTCTCCGAAAACCCGCTGAACGGCGCCGATCCCGAATACAGCCGCGACCAGTTCGGCGTCAACTTCGGCGGTCCCATCATCCAGGACAAGCTCCACTTCTTCGTGTCGTACGAAGCGAACAACCAGGACCGCGAGGAAACGGTCACCCTGGGCGGCGGCTTCCAGAACTACCCCGACCTGCGCGCGCAGATGGCGCAGTACGAGGGAACGTTCGTCTCTCCGTTCCGCTCCGACCTCGCGTTCGCGAAGATGAGCTATCAGCCCGACCCGAAGCAGATCCTCGACCTCAGCTACAACTACCGCGCCGAGACCGACATCCGCGGTTTCGGAGGTCAGACGAGTCGTGAGGCCGCCGAGAACGCGCAAAACGACGTCTGGGGCCTCGTCCTCCGTCACCAGTTCACCGGAGCCGACTGGCTCAATCAGGCGTCGGTCAGCTACCAGGACTTCGCCTGGAACCCGGTGCCCCTCAATGCCGACCTTGTAGGCTTCGAGTATGAAGGGCTGATCCGCGTCGGCGGCCGCGACACCGAGCAGGACATCGGCCAGACGCGCCTTTCGCTGCGGGACGACTTCACCTTCGCGACACTTGAGGCGGCGGGCACGCACACGCTTAAGACCGGCGTGATCCTGGAGTTCCTCGACTACAACGTCACGAAGTACTTCGAAGAGAACCCCCGCTATTTCTTCCGCTCCGACATCAGCGCGACGATTCCCTACAAGGCGCGCTACGGCCTCGGTGATCCCGACCTGTCGGCAAGCAACGAGGAGTACGGAATCTACATCCAGGACGACTGGTCTCCGACTTCCCGCCTGATCGTCAACCTCGGTCTCCGCTGGGACTACGAGACCAACATGTTCAACACCGACTACGTCACGCCCCAGGAAGTTCGCGACCGCCTGAGCGACGACTTCCCGTCGAACTACTTCACCGACGGCAACGACCGCAGCGCGAAGACCGACATGTTTCAGCCGCGCCTCGGCTTCTCCTACGACCTGACCGAGAGCGGAAAGACGGTCGTCTACGGCGGCGCGGGCCGGTATTACGATCGCGGCCTCTTCAACAACATCGTCGACGAGATGTTCAGGCTCCAGCACTCGGTCGGTGAGTTCTTTTTCTCCGAGGACGGGAATCCGATCCCGCAGATCGGACAGCCGGCGGTAGCCTGGGATCCGAAGTACCTGACCGAGGAAGGGCTGCAGGAATTGCTGGCACTGGGGAAAACAGGCAAGCCCCAGGTCTTCCTCATCGAGAACGATACCGAGGTGCCGTATTCGGACCAGTGGAACATCGGCGTTCGCCACACGTTCGGCAACATCGTCGCCGGACTCAGCTACGCGCAGATCCGAAGCAAGCACGGCTTCAGCTTCCTTTGGGGCAAAGGATTCTGCTGTCCCGAGATCGACCCGAACTACTCGGCCGTCCTGATTTCTTCAGATGACATCGAGACCTGGTACGACGCGGTCTACCTGACGATCGACCGTCCCTACTCCTCGTCGTCGCGCTATGGCTACAACATCGCCTACACGTACGCCGACGCCGAGCAGATCGGCGGCGATCTCTTCAGCCTCGACCTTCCGAAGATCTCCGACTGGCCCCGCTACGGCACTCCGGGAACACAGGACCATCGCATCGTCGCGAATGGCATCGTAGGACTTCCCTGGGACATGCGCGGGAGCACGATCATCCAGTACAGCTCCGGCGACAAATTCCGAATCCACGACTTCGCGAAGGGGTTCTGCACGGGATGCTACGTGCCGCGCACCGGAGAGGGTCCGAGCTGGACGACCTTCGACCTTCGCCTCGACAAAGACTTCAAGATCTCGACCGGCTACGTCGGCCTCTCGCTCGAGGCATTCAACGTCACGAACGAAGAGCGCTACGCCGGGTTCCAGGACTTCAATCCGCCCGAGGGGAATCCGAACCTCGGCAAGCCGACATCGATCGTCGGCGGCTCGCAGCGCCGTTATCAGGTTGGTCTGAGATTCGGCTTCTGAGCCTCACGGGCCCGGCGTCCTCACGGGCGCCGGGCCTCGTGGCATGATGAACACGGGCAGTCATCCGGTTGCCGTTCGTCAGTCACGCGTTTCGACTGACTCGCTGTCCGTCCCGGGCCGGGAGCCGACACCCGCGTCGCTTCCCGGCTCCGATCGTGAGGTCACATGCGCCGTCCGTCACGTCTTCTCCCACTCGCTCTCGCCCTCTCGCTGCTCGCGTGTTCGACGACGAACTCGGACAACGCCGCGCGAAGGCGCCCAATCCGACCGGTTGCAACGCCCCAGGTCGTTCACGAGCTGCAGGAGCGGACGTTCCAGTGGTTCTGGGACACGACGAACCCCGAGAACGGCCTCGTGCCCGACCGCTGGCCGACCCCGTCGTTCTCGAGCGTGGCCGCCGTCGGATACGGCCTAACAGCCCTCGGCATCGCCGCCGAGCGCGGATGGGTCACGCGGGATGAAGCCGCCTCACGCGTTCTGGCGACGCTCCGTTTCTTTCGGGATGCGCCGCAAGGCCCCGCGGCGAGCGGCGTGACGGGCTACAGGGGCTTCGTCTACCACTTCCTGGACATGAAGAGCGGCGAGCGGTTCGAGACGGTCGAGCTCTCGACGATCGACACCGCGCTCTTCCTCTCCGGCGCCCTGTTCTGCCAATCGTATTTCGATCGCGACAATGCCGCGGAAACGGAGATCCGCGCGATCGTCGAGGAGCTCTATCGGCGCGCCGAATGGGACTGGGCCGTCTTCCGCCCACCCTTCGTCTGCATGGCGTGGACCCCCGAGAACGGCTTCGGCACGCACGACTGGCGGGGCTACGACGAAGCGATGATCGTCTACATCCTCGCGCTCGGCTCGCCGACGCACCCGGTCGCGCCCGAGGCCTGGAGCGAGTGGACGACCACCTATCGCTGGATGTCGTACTACGGCTACGAACACGTCAACTTTGCGCCGCTGTTCGGCCATCAGTACTCGCAGATGTTCGTCGACTTCCGCGGAATCCAGGACGAGTACATGCGCGGCAAGGGGATCGACTACTTCGAGAACGCCCGTCGCGCGACGCTCGCGCAGCGCGAGTACGCAATCGACAACCCGATGGAGTGGGAAGGTTACGGCGAGAACCTCTGGGGTCTCACCGCGTGCGACGGCCCGGTCGACGCCGAGCTCGACTACAAAGGAACGAAGCGCCGCTTCTTCACCTACGCCGCGCGCGGCGCCGCGGCGACCGAGGTCCGGGACGACGGTACGATCGCGCCAACCGCGGCCGCGTCGTCGATCGCGTTCGCTCCCGAGATTGCAATCCCGGCGATCGAGGAGATGACGACGACCTGGGGCCCGCTGATCTACACGAGATACGGCTTCCTCGACTCGTTCAATCCGAGCTTCAAGTACTCGATCCCGGTCCGCCATGGTCACGTCGATCCCACCCTCGGCTGGGTCGACGGCGACTACCTCGGAATCGACCAGGGCCCGATCGTGATCATGATCGAGAACCACAGGAGCGGCCTCGTCTGGAACACGCTGCGGAAGAACCCGCACATCGTTCGTGGACTTCGGCGTGCCGGGTTCACCGGGGGATGGCTCGACACCGCACCATGAAGACGCACTTCGCCATCGCGCTTCTCGTGTGCGCCGCGCTCGTCGCGGCCTGCACGGGCTCGCATGCCCGCACCGAGATCCGCGTCGTCGAGTTCTGGGGCATGGGTCGCGAGGGTGAGGTCGTCGCCGAGCTCGTACCCGAGTTCGAGCGCCGTAACCCGGGCATTCGCGTCGCGGTGCAGCAGATTCCCTGGACTGCCGCGCATGAGAAGCTGCTCACGGCACATGTCGGCGGCTCGCTTCCCGACGTCGCGCAGATGGGGAACACCTGGGTCCCGGAGTTTCACGTCGTGGGAGCGCTGCAGGACCTGACCCCACTCGAGGCGGCGTCGGCCTCGACGAATCGCGAGGATTTCTTCGACGGCATCTGGGAGACGAGCACGATCGACGGCCGTCTCTATGGCGTCCCGTGGTACGTCGATACCCGCGTCCTCTTCTATCGCAGCGACCTCCTTCGCGATGCGGGATTCGACGCGCCGCCGCGCTCCTGGAGCGAGTGGGTCCGCGTCTGCGCAGCGCTGAAGGCGAAGAGCGGCCGTGACGACTTCCATCCGATGCTGCTCCCGACGAACGAGTGGCCGCAGCCGGTCGTGCTCGCCGTGAACCTCGGGGCTCCTCTCATCGCCGCCGACGCCACCGCGCAGTTCAGCGAACCGAAGTTCATCCAGGCGTTCACCTTCTATCTCGACTTCTTCCGCCGACGCGACGCTCCCGTGGTCGCCGGAAGCCAGATCGCGAATCTCTACCAGCAGTTCGGCGAGGGGGAGTTCGCGATGCTCATCACCGGGCCGTGGAACGTCGGCGAGATGCGGCGCCGTCTTCCCGCCGAGATGCAGAGCCGGTGGACGACCGCGCCGATCCCCGCTCCCGACGGCACTCCCTGGCCCGGCCTCTCGATCGCGGGAGGCTCGAGCCTGGTCGTCTTCGAGAGATCGGAGCAGAAGGAAGCAGCGTGGAAGTTTATCGAGTTCCTCACGGAGCCCGAGCAGCAGGTGCGCTTCTACAAGCTGTCGGGCAACCTCCCCGCGCGCCGTTCCGCGTGGGACGACCCCACGCTCAGACAGGACCGTGAGCTGGCCGCATTCCGCATCCAGCTCGACCATACCGTCGCGCTTCCCCGGATTCCCGAGTGGGAGCGTATCGCTACCGCGATCTTCGAGCAGGGCGAGCTCGCGGCGCGGGGCCAGTTCGACGCCGTCGAAGGGGCGCGCAGGCTCGACGTGCGCGTCGACGAGATGCTCGCCAAACGCCGATGGGTGCTCGCGCGATGAAAGTGCGCAGGCCGGCATTCGGAGCAGAAGCCCGCGCGGGCCTGGTTTTCCTCGTCCCCGCGATGACGCTGATCTCCGTCTTCTTTGCGTTGCCGGTGATCGCGGGCTTCGTGCTGAGCCTGACCGACTTCGACATCTACTCCCTCGGAAGCGTGGCGAACACGCGCTTCGTCGGCACGGCGAACTACTCCGGGCTCGTCGACAACGCGGTGTTCTGGGCCTCGCTGCGGAACACGCTCTATTTCTCTCTGGTCGGCGGGCCGCTCACGATCGTGCTCGCCCTCGGCGCGGCGCTGCTGCTCAACGCGAAGCTCGCGCGCTTCAAACCGCTCTTCCGCACGATCTACTTCGCCCCGGTCGTCACGTCGATCGTCGCGGTCGCCGTCGTCTGGCGCTTTCTCTACCACCCGCGCGTCGGGCTGCTGAACCGCATGCTCGATCTCGTTGGAATCGAGGGAATCGACTGGCTCGGCGATCCGCACTGGGCAATGCCGTCGATCATCCTGCTCTCGATCTGGAAGAACTTCGGCTACTCCGCGATCATCTTTCTCGCCGGGCTCCAGAACGCCCCGGAGGAACTGTATGAGGCCGCGCAGATCGACGGAGCGGGACCGCTGAGGCAGTTCTGGAACATCACGCTTCCGGAGCTCGCGCCGACCTTCGCGTTCGTTACGCTGATCACGGCGATCGGCTACTTCCAGATCTTCGCCGAGCCGTACGTCATGACGCCCGACGGCGGGCCGCTCAACAGCACGCTCACCATCGTCATGCTGATGTACCGCGAAGGCTTCCGCTGGTGGAACATGGGCTTCGCCGCGGCGATCGCCTTCGTCCTCTTCGCGCTCGTCTTCGGCGCGACGATGCTTCGCGGCTTCTTCCGCAAGGGAGTCGCACGATGAACCGGCGGAAGCTCGTCGCGTCGTCGATTCTCCACCTCGTCCTCGTCGCGGGTGCGGTGGCGACGGTGATCCCGCTCCTCTGGATGGTCTCCGCGTCGCTCATGCCCGCAGGCGAAGCGACGGCGTTCCCGCCGCGCGTGCTTCCGAGCAGGCCGACGCTGTCGAACTACGAAGCGCTCTTCGAGCGGCTCAACATCGGGCGCGCCTTTCTCAATAGCGCGATCGTCGCCGTGATCTCCACGCTCTGCTCGCTCCTCTTCAACTCGATGGCGGGCTACGCCTTCGCGAAGCTCCGCTTCAGGGGGCGTGACCGCCTCTTCCGCTTCCTCGTCGGCTCGCTCGCGATTCCGGCACAGGTCGCGATGCTGCCGTTGTTTCTGCTCCTCAAGTCGATGGGCCTCGTGAATACCTACCTCGGGGTGATGATCCCGCTGATGGCGACGATCTACGGTGTCTTTCTCGTGCGGCAGTTCATGCTTTCGATCCCCGACGAGCTCATCGCCGCCGCGCGCATCGACGGCGCGAGCGAGTGGCAGATCTACTGGCGCGTGATCATGCCGGTCGCGCGCCCCGTGCTCGCCACGCTCGCGATCTTCACCTTCATGTCGGCCTGGAACGACTTCATGTGGCCGCTGGTAATCCTCACGAGCGACGAAAAGTACACGCTGCCGGTCGCGATCGCCAACCTCGTTGGCGAGCACGCGCAGGACATCGAGTTGATGATGGCGTCGTCGGTCCTAACCGTGATCCCGGTGCTCGTCCTCTTTTTCGTCCTGCAGAAGCAGTACATCGCCGGCCTGATGTCGGGGAGCCTCAAGGGATGAGCGGGAGCGGCGCGCGCGCAGATGATGTGGCGCAGGCACTCCTGCCTGCGCGTCGCCGAAGGCAACAACCGAATGCGGAACGCGGCGTGCGAAATGCGGAGTGGAGCTCTGTGGCGAATCCCGATCGCCTTCTCGTCGCCGCTCGCCCTTCGCCTCTCGCCGCATCCGGGCGGCGCTTCGCGCCGCGCGCAGGCAGGAGTGCCTGCGCCACATTGCTCTTCATCGCGCTGCTCTGCTGCGTCGCTCCGCTCCGCGCCGAGACTCTCGACTCGTTCGAAAACGTGATCGCCTGGCGCGCTCTCCCCTCAGCGGGCGTCGAGCTCCGCCTCACGCCCGATGCCGGCGCGATGCGGCTCGACTTCGACTTCCGCGGCCACGGCGGCTACGCGATCGCCCGTCGCGATGCCGCAGTCGAGCTTCCCGACAACTTCGAGCTCGCCTTCCGCATTCGCGGCGAATCGCCCGTCAACACGCTCGAGATCAAGCTGGTCGACGAGTCGGGCGACAACGTCTGGTGGACGACGAAGCGCGACTGGGACTTCCCCCGCGAGTGGCGCCGCCTCTCGATCAAGAAGCGGCAGTTCGAGTTCGCCTGGGGGCCCATCGGCCAGTCGCCTCTTCCGAAGCGCGTGGCCGCGATCGAGATCGTCGTCACTGCGGGAACCGGAGGCAAGGGCTCGGTCTGGATCGATGACCTGACCCTCTCAGCGCTCCCTCCTCCGCCCGCGACCCCTCCTCCCCTGCTCGGCCCCTGGTCGATCGGCGCCTCCGGAACGCAATCGGCGGAGTTCGATCTCGGCGACCGCCACGAGTTAGGCGCCATGATCGTCGACTGGGGTGACGCCTTCGCCTCGCGCTACGCCGTCGCGGCATCGATCGACCGAGTACAGTGGGACACCGTCGCACGCGTCGAGGGGAGCAACGGCGGGCGCGACTATGTCTACATGCCCGACACCGACGCGCGCTGGCTGCGACTCGCTCTCGAGGCCGGGCCCGGCGCCGGCTACGAGCTCCGGCGCGTCGAGCCGAAGTCCGCCGACTGGAGCCGCTCTCCCAACGGCTTCGTTGCCGGCATCGCGCGCGACTCGCGGCGGGGCGATTGGCCCCGCTATCTTCTCGGCGAACAGTCGTACTGGACGATCACAGGCTCGAACGGCGGAGCACAGGAAACGCTCGTCAGCGAAGACGGAAGCGTCGAGCTCGGCGATGCGCGGGTCTCGCTTGAGCCGTTCGTCCGCATCGGCGACCGCACACTCTCCTGGGCCGACGTCACGACGACGCAGTCGCTCGTCGAAGGCTCGCTCCCGATGCCGATCGTCACGTGGGACGCCGACGACGTGAGGCTGCGGATCACGACCTTCGTCACGCCCGACGACCTGCTCCGCGTCCGCTACGAGCTCGCTGCTCCGGCCGGCGCGCGACTCTACCTCGCGGTCCGTCCGCTGCAGGTCAATCCCTCCTGGCAGTTCCTCAAACGCACAGGCGGGGTCTCGAGGATCGCGCGCCTCGCGTGGGACGGCACGCGCCTCACCGTCGGATCGACGCCCCCGCTGACGCTGCTCCCGCGCACGACACCATCGCGGTTCGGTGCGCTCGCCTTCCACGCGGGCAGCGTCGCCGACGCGATACGCACCGGCTCGCTGCCGGATCGCGACTCTCTCGACGATGCGACAGGCTGGGCTTCCGGCATCTTCGAGTTCGCCGCTCACGACGTGACGATCGACGTGCCGCTCACGCCATCGACTTCCTCGAAGGAGTGGACGCTCGACGAGGTCGCTGCCGGCTGGCGCTCGGCGCTCGGCGACGTCGTCATCGACGTCCCCGACCCGCGCATTGCGACAGCAATCCGCGCGAACCTCGGGTGGATTCTCGTGAATCGCGACGGCCCGTCGATTCAGCCCGGGGCGCGCTCCTACGACCGCTCCTGGATTCGGGACGGCTCGCTGACCTCCGTCGCTCTCCTCCGACTCGGCCACGACGCGGAGGTCCGCGAGTTCATCGAGTGGTACGCGACGCACCAGTATCCCGACGGCGCGATTCCCTGCTGCGTCAGCGCGACCGGCGCCGACCCCGTCCCGGAGCACGACAGCCACGGCCAGTTCATCTTCCTCGTCGCCGAGTACGTTCGATTCACGAAGGACCGCGCGTTTGCCGTGCGCATGTGGCCGCGAATCCAGAAGACCGTCAGTTTCATCGACGCACTGCGCCACCAGCGGATGACCGACGAGTACCGCGCTGACGATAAGCGCGTCTTCTTCGGCCTCGTCCCCGAGTCGATCAGCCACGAAGGTTACTCCGCGAAAGCGATGCACTCCTACTGGGACGACCTCTTCATCCTGCGGGGCCTCGAGGACGCGGTGTTCCTCGCGAACGAGGCGGGTCGCCCCGAGGACGCAACGCGGATCGCATCCATCCGCGACGGCTTCCGCGGCGACTTCCGCGCGTCGCTCGAGCTTGCGATGAGGCAGCACGGCATCGACTACATCCCCGGCTGCGCCGAGCTCGGCGACTTCGACGCGACGTCGACGACAGTGTTCCTCTCGCCCGGCGCGAGCACGGGCATCGATCCGAAGGTGCTCGAGCACACGTTCGAAAAGTATTGGGCGAACTTCCTCACCCGGCGCGACGGCGGGCTCGCCTGGGAGAACTACACGCCTTACGAGCTGCGTGTCGTCGGGGCGCTGGTGAGGCTCGGCCGGCGCGACCGCGCGCTCGAGGCGCTCGACTTCTTCTTCCGCGACCAGCGGCCCCAGGGCTGGCGTCACTGGGCCGAGGTCGTCTGGCGCGACCCACGGCGCGGGGCGTTCATCGGCGACATGCCGCACGGATGGGTGGCGTCCGACTTCATCCGCTCGGCGCTCGACCTCGTCGCCTACGAGCGCGAGAGCGATCGCGCGCTCGTCCTCGGAGCGGGCGTATCGCCGGCCTGGCCCGACGGAAAGCGAGGCGTGCGCGTCACGCGACTGCGGACCCACTACGGTCAACTCAGCTACACGATGACGAAGAAGCGCGGCTCGGTCCGCGTCCACATCGACCGCGGCATCACGATTCCGCCCGGAGGGATCGCGATCGTCTCGCCGTTCGATGGCAGCGAGACGACCGTCCGTTCCGTGCCGGCGGAGGTCGTGATTCGCCGCGCCGATCCCAAGGAGAAACCATGACCACTCCATCGAGCCACGCGGCCTACGGGCATTTCGCGACGGACGGACGCGAGTTCGTCGTCACCGACCCGCGTCCTCCGCGCCCCTGGACGAACATCATTGCGAACCCGCGGATCGGGCTCGCGGTCAGCCAGAGCGGCAGCGGCTTCACCTGGATCGACAACTCGCAGCTCGCCGTCGTGAACTGGTGGCAGCAGGACTTCGCGCAGGACTCGACCGGCAAGTTCATCTTCGCGCGCGACCGCGACTCGGGATCGACCTGGTCGCTCTCCCCTGCACCGGTCTGGGCGCCTCTCGATCGATACGAATGCCGCCACGGCATTGGATATACGACGTTCGCCCAACGTTTCGACGGCATCTCGAGCGAGTGGACGATGTTCGTTCATGCGAGCGAGACGATCGAGCTGTGGATCGTCCGCCTCCGAAATCACGACACGCGCCGGCGCACGATCGATCTCACCGGCTACCTCGAGTGGTGCTGCGGAGTCACGCCGGCTCCCCGACGCGAGTTTCACAAACTCTTCATCGAGTCGTCTCTCTCGGCTGAAGACCGGGCGATCTACGGCTGGAACCACATGTGGGACGTCGGCTCGAAGCGGTGGGGACACTGGAACACGGACTTCCCGTACGTCACCGCGTTCGGAACGACCGAGCCGATTCGTACGGCCGAGGGAGAGAAGTCGGCGTTCCTCGGAAGGAACGGGACACTCCGCGCGCCGGCGGCGCTCGGTGAGCAGACGTGGCGCGGGCTCTTCGGGCGGCACCACGACCCCGTTGCCGCCATGCGCGTGGAAGTCGTGCTCGAGCCGGGCGAGGAGAAGGCGATCGGCTTCGCGATTGCCATCGACCGGACACGCGACGCATCGCGCGCTCTCTTGAAGCAGTGGCTCGACGTCGGCGCGATGGAACGCGCTCTCGAGGAAGTGAAAGCGTCGTGGGTGACTCGCCTCTCGGCGCACAGGATCGAGACTCCGGACGAACGTTTCGGCGTCTTCGTCAACGACTGGGCGCGTTATCAGGCGATCTCCGCGCGGATCTGGGGCCGCGCGGGCTATTACCAGCAGAGCGGCGCGTACGGCTTTCGCGATCAGCTCCAGGATTCGCAGGTGTGGCTCACGATCGACCCCGCGGTATGCCGCGAGCAGATCAACCTCCATGCGAAGCACCAGTTCGCGGACGGATCGGTCTACCACTGGTGGCACCCGCTCTCGGAGCTCGGCCACGTCACGAGGATGACCGACGACCTGCTCTGGATGTCGTTCGTCGCCCCGAACTACATGCGCGAGACGGGCGACCTGTCGATTCTCGATGACATGACCCCGTTTCTCGACGAGGAGACGCCCGCGCCGTTCGAGGAGCACGTACGCCGTGCCTTCGAGCGCGTCTTCAGCCGTTCCTCGCGCCGCGGGCTGCCGTACATCGGGGCGGGAGACTGGAACGACGGCCTCTCCGCCGCGGGCCTCGAGGAGAAGGGCGAGTCGATCTGGCTCGCGCAGTTCCTCGCCGGAGTGCTCGGCGAATGGGCCGAGATCCACCGTCGCACGGGACGCGCGAAGTTTGCCGCAGGCTACGCCGAGAAGCGCGCGGAACTCGTCGATGCGATCAACGACTATGGATGGGACGGCTCATGGTACTGGCGCGCGACCCTCGACGACGGATCGAAGATCGGTAGCGCGTCGAACTCCCGAGGGAGGATCTACCTCAACGCGCAGACGTGGGCGATCTTGAACGACATCGCAACGCCCGAGCGCGCGCGCGCCTGCATGAAGGCGGTGCGCGAGAACCTCGTCAGCGAGGCGGGAGCGTTGCTTCTGAGCCCCGCGTACGACGTGCCTGACGAGAGAATCGGCTACATCACCCGCTACGCGCCCGGGCTTCGCGAGAACGGTGGCGTCTACACGCACGCCGCAACCTGGGCGATCGCCGCCGCGTGCAAAGTGAAGGACGAGGCGCTCGTCGCGACGCTGCTCCGCGCGATCGACCCGACGAACAAGGACCCCGAGCGCTACTGGGCCGAGCCGTACGTGCTGCCGGGAAACGTCGACGGCCCCGAGTCGCCCTGGTACGGCCGTGCGGGATGGACGTGGTACACCGGCTCGGCCGCGTGGCTCCATCGCATCGTCGCCGAATGGGTCATGGGAGTGCGTCCCGAGTGGGAAGGCCTTCGCATCGATCCGTGCCTGCCGACGGGATGGAATCGTGCGCGCGTCACGCGAACGTGGCGAGGCGCGAGTTACGAGATCGCGATCGAGAGAGGCGGGACGCCGGGAGTCACGCTCGACGGGAAGAAGGTAACCGGAACACTGCTCCCGGTGCCGAAAGCTGGAGAGAAGCACGTCGTCGTGGCGCGCGTGGCGTGAGGTGAAGGCGAATTGAGAACTGAGAGATGGTGACCCCGTGGACGTCGCCCGCACCTCGACCATCTCTCAATTCTCAATTCTAAATTTTCAATTCGTACTAACTCCGTTCGACCGGATCACGTCCGCGTACCACCGCCCGCTTCGCTTGACCGTCCGTGTTTGCGTGGCGTAATCGACGTGGACGATGCCGAAGCGCCTGGCGTAGCCTTCGCTCCACTCGAAGTTGTCCATGAGCGACCACGCGAAGTAGCCGCGGACCTCGGCGCCGCGGGTGATCGCGTCGCGCACGGCCAGAAGGTGCTCGCGCAGGTACGCGACGCGGAGCGGATCGTCGACTCCTTCCGCGAGCGCGACCGGCGGGTCGTAGAACGCGGCGCCATTCTCGGTGACGTAGAGCGGCACGTTCGTGTACTCGTCGGCGACGCGCACGAGAATGTCGGAAAGCCCCTGCGGAAATACTTCCCACCCCATCTCGGTGTAGGCGGCCGACGGGTTCCTGACGCGGCTCGCACGCTCGATCGCGACGCCGGGATCGTCCTTCGTGAGCCCGCGGCTGTAGTAGTTCACGCCGAGGAAGTCGATCGGCGTCGTGATGAGATCGAAGTCGGAGACGGGGTGAGATGGCCACGCCTCACCGAAGAGCTCGGGCATCTCGACGGGATACGCGCCGCGGAAGAGCGGATCGAGGTACTGCCGGTTCATGAAGGCGTCGGCGCGGCGGGTCGCGGCGACGTCGGCTTCGCCGTCCGACGCCGGATACTTCGGCTCGAGGTTGAGGACGATCCCGACGGGCGCCTTCGTCTCGGCGCGGCATGCGCGAACGCCTGCCCCGTGCGCGCGAAGGATGTTGTGCGTGGCGATCGGCCCTTCGAACCTGTTCCGGTGCCCCGGCGCGAGCCCGCCATGCAGGTAGCCCCCGGTCGCGATGACCCACGGCTCGTTGATCGTCACCCACATCGCGACGCGGTCGCCTAACGCGCGCGCCATCGTCTGCGCGTAATCGGAAAACCACGACGCGACGTCGCGGTTGAGCCAGCCGCCTCGGTCGTCGAGCGCGGCGGGGAGATCCCAGTGATAGAGCGTCGCCATCGGCTCGATGCCCGCCTCGAGAAGCTGGTCGACGAGCGCGCGGTAGAAGTCGAGCCCCTTCTGGTTGACGGCACCGGCGCCATCGGGAAAGACGCGTCCCCACGCGACGCTGAATCGGTATGCGCCGAGGCCGAGCTCGCGCATCAGCGCGATGTCGCCCTTCCAGCGGCGGTAGTGGTCGCATGCGACGTCGCCGTTGTCGCCGTTCTTCACGAGTCCCGGCGTGTGGCTGAAGCGGTGCCAGATGCTCGGCCCGGCACCGTCCGCAAGAGGTGAGCCTTCGATCTGATACGCAGCCGTCGCCGCGCCCCAGAGGAAGTCGGGAGGGAATGTGTGATGGGTCGTCATGGCGTGGGGGTGAGGCGATTTCGAATTTCGGATTTCGGATTTCGGATTTGAAGGCGCTGATCCCAATCGGTGCCAGCAGTTCCAGCGCCCCTATGGGGTGCAATTCTACTTGATGCGGCTGTTCTCCCGGCTGAAGCCGGGGGCTACCGGTCTCGCGTCGCTACGCGATGCCACAAGCCCGCAGATGCACGTGACATGCGGCCGTTTGCAGACCACCCATCGCCTCTCGCCTCTCGCCCTTCGTGATCAAGTCGCGCCAGAGTGCCGGACATGGAACCGCGGCGGATCGGAATCCGCCGCTACGACTGCGCCTCTTGCCGCCTGCTCATCGCCTCTCGCCTTTCGCCTCAAAAAACAATCGCGGCCCTCTCGGACCGCGATCATTCCTGCCTGCTTTGGCCTTTGACCTCTGGCCTTTGGCCTGCCTTCTCGCCTTTACCTAATCGCTCAAATTGCGGATCACCGTCGGAATATCGAGGTCAGCGCCGAAATCATTCGACGCCATGGGCCCGAATCCCGAGGTACCGCCGGCGCCTCTGAGCGGGTTGCGAAAAAAGGGCGGATCGAAGATCTCGCCTTCGGCGCCGACCTGGTCGGAAGCCGCCGCAGCCGCGACCGGCTGCTCCTGCGGGCGCTCGACGCGCGGGCGCGTCGGTTCCGCGATCGTCACGGGCTCGGCCATCGGGCGACGCGTCATCCGCTCGCCACGGGTGTTGAGAAGCCCGACCGTCGCGTTGTCGAATCCGGTCGCGATGACGGTGACCTTCACCTCGTCCTTCATCTTCGGGTCGATGACCGCGCCGAAGATGATGTTCGCGTCCTCGTCGGCCGCTTCCTGGATGATCGACGCCGCCTCGTTTACCTCGAAGAGCGTCATGTCGCTGCCGCCGGTGATGTTGATCAGCACGCCGC
>JAMPYE010000392.1 GCA_023700825.1 Thermoanaerobaculia bacterium
CCCCCGAAGCCTCGCTCCGAGCGCGCGATCCGAGGTGACGACGACGCACGGCGCACCACCTCCCGCGGCGACGAGCGCCTCGACGACGTCGTCGCCGGAGCGAGGATGGGAGAACTTCACCGATAGAGCGCCGAAGCTGGTCGCGAATCCATCCGGGCGCGTTCCGTCGAAAACGCAGTCGACCCGGGATTTCTCAGCTCGCGCGAACGCCGCCAGCATTCGCACGAGTTGACGCTTCGTGTCGTCGGATTCGCGAGCGAGTCCGAGCGCCCCGAGGAGGTTGCTGCCATCGACGACGTGGCGCATGGCGCCTCCTGCTCTCGGAGCTACCTCGAGCCGGCGCCGGGACTGACTACGCTCGGCTTGCCGGCCCGAAGAGCGGTGGGAATCTCCGCCACCGCTCGATCGGCCTGCTCACGCGTGGAGTATCGTCCCCAGTAAACCTTGTAGCAGGTCTCGCCACGATAGCTGATCGGGACGTACCAGATCTTCGATCCGCCGATACGGACGTTGTTCTCGATCGAGGCATCGCGACAGACCAGCGCGAACTGCACGGTGAACGGAACCGTCGCCGCCTCCTTCGCATACTGCTGCGCCTGTGCTGCGTACTTGCTCGCCGAAGGGGTCACCGAGGTCTGAGCCGGCTTCACCGCCGGGGACTGCTGCGCCGGTGCCGGTGTCGCCGTCCTGGGCTCGGGAGCCCGCGGCGTGGCCGTGGCGGGCGTCGGAGAGGTTCTTGGGGCAGCGGCGGGCATCGCTGCAGGGATTTCGATCCTTGCGTTCAACTCCGGTTTGGCTGCTTCCGGCGCCGAGGTCGCCGCCGATTCGGATGAAGTCTCGCCCTTCTCCGGTGCAGCCTCAGCAGTTGTCTCCGTGGCTGGCGGTCTCACCGAGGCGGGCCGTTGCTCGACGGATACGACGGGCTCCGTCGCTCTTGTCGACTCGAAGTAGTACCACCCGCCTGCTGCGGCGAGCGCGACCACAACCACCGCTGCCACCGCGGCGATGATCCCAGTCCTTCTTCCGCGGGGCACCGGAGTGGCATTGAGCGTCTTCCGCTTTTCCTGCTTCTGCGCGATCCGCTCCTCGATCGGAGGAAACTGGGCGGCCGGCACTTCGAAGTTTCGGAGCGCCTCGATCGAACCGAGACCATCTGAGCTCGCCGGCGATGGCGTCGCTCCCCGAGGGGTCGGCGCACTCGCGTCTTGGTAACCGATGCCCAGGTCTTCCGATTCTTCAGTGACAGGAGCTTCATACGAGTAGCTGTCGAGGTCCCCAGGAGGAACTGAAGAATCGGTGTCGAGGCGTGCGATCTCGAAGTCGGCTCCCGATGGCTCGTGAGCGGCAAGTTCATCGCCCAGTTCGATGGCTGCATTGTCGCGTCCGAAATCGAGCGACATCTCCATGGTCGCTCCGGTCGCCGCGCCGAACCCGGCAACAGCCTGCTCCTGCCCGGGCGATGAAACCTCAAGTGATTTCTCAAGTTTTTCCACTAAACCAAGTAAACTCAATGCATTCAATAGCTTATATACATTGAACGCATCGCTCCCGGACTCGGACGCGATTTCGGCCGCCGTCAGCACTCCGTCGATTCGCGCGGTGATCGTCTCCGCCTCCTGATTCAGGCCGAGCGCTGGAAAGCTGTCGTGGAAGGAAGGGCTCTTGCGGAAGACCGCCGACCCGCTCTCGAGCGCCTTTTCGTACTTCGAGCGGTCCTGATCGGTCAGGATGAGCTCGAGCACGATCTGCGGGAGGGGGAACGCTGTTCCTTCTTCGCGCTTCGGGAGGTAATCGGCGACGATCGTAAAGCTCCCCGCCTGCCACTCTCCGATCGACCTCAGAATCCCGATCAGCTGAACGCGGCGTGCCCACGCAAGCTCCCGTTTCGCGATGAATCCGAGACCGAGCAGCGCGTCACCGAGCGTCTCGGTCTCTTTCCGCTTGGAGAGCGCCTGCTTGACGTGGTCGCGCGTGACCTTGCCGGAGCGGAGGAGAATCTCGTCGATGCTGTCGGCGCGATCGTTCGTGCTCGCCGAAAGGATGTTCCCCTCTTTGAAGTAAACGATCTTGATGACGGAGTCGTTCTCGAAGCGTAGCGCCCCCGTGAATGACTGAGAGCCCAGCTCGATGAGTCGCGGAATGAGCTCGAGTTCCCAGATATCGCCTTCTAGATTCATATCCCCCCCTCCCATACGCATCCGTTAGAGGTTAACGGACGAATGGGCAGGCTGCAACTGCGCGGCTGATTCGACGATGCGTCGATCAGGTTTCGTTTTCGTGTAGCTGGTTCCACACGCCCTTGCCGACACGCGGACCGAGGACTTTCGAGAGGTCGTGCACCGAGGCCTGCCTGACCGCCGAGACGCTGCCGAAATGCTCGATGAGCGTTCGCTTCCGCTTCTCCCCCACGCCCTCGAGGGTGTCGAGCTCGCTTGTAAGTGTTCTGCGGCTTCGTTTCTTCCGATGCGAAGTGATCGCAAATCGGTGGGTCTCGTCGCGAATCTGCTGGAGCAGCTGCAGCGCGGGGTCGCGACGCTCGAGCCGAAGCGGCTCGTCGGCGTCGGGCAGATAGATTTCTTCCTCTCTCTTCGCGAGGCCCGCGATCGGGACGCTTCCCGCGTCGAGTTTCTGTAACGCGGCTCTCGCGGCGTTCAGCTGTCCTCGGCCCCCGTCGATGAGAATCAAGTCCGGCAGCGGCCGCTCTTCCGAGATCAGCCTGTGGTACCTGCGCTCCACGGCCTCGGCGATCGACCGGAAATCGTCGGCGCCTTCGACGCTCTTGATGTTGAAGAGCCGGTACTGCTTCTTGTCCAGCCGGCCCGAGTCGTACACCACCATCCCGGCAACGGAATCGGTCCCCTGGGTGTTCGAGATGTCGAACGACTCGATCCTGCGGATCTCTCCCTCGATGCCCAGCAGCGTGGCGAGGCGCGCCGCGGCGGATTCGAGGCGCGTCTCCTGCGACTTCCTGAATCGCGACCCGTGGGAGAGTCGCGCATTACGCGTCGCGAGGCCGAGCAGATCGACCGCGCGCCCCTTCTTCGGAACGCGCAGCGCGACGCGCCGTCCACGTTTGGACGTGAGCCACTCCGCCACGAGCTCCGACTCGTCGATCTCGACCGGCACGATGACCTCGCCCGGGATGAAGAGGTTGTCCTCGTAGAATCGCTGCACGACCTCGGCGAGGAACGACGCCGCCTCGAAGCCCGGCACCTTTTCCCAGAAGATCTCCTTCCGGTCGACGAGATTGCCGTCGCGCATGACGAAGACCGCGACCGCGATGTCGCCCCCTTCTTCCCAGAGACCCCATACGTCGGCGTCCGCGTCGCTGGCCGAGGAGACCTGCTGCTCCGACTGCGTCGCCTCGACGGTTCGAATCAGGTCGCGGAAGTAGCGCGCGACCTCGAACCGCTCTTCTTCCGCGGCGGCGTACATGCGGTCCTTCAGTCGCTGCAGAAGTTCGCGGCTGCGCCCGCCGAGAAAGAGGACCACGTCGTCGACGATCAGCCGGTACTCCTCGCGATTCGTGAGCCCGGCGACGCAGGGGCCGGGGCATTGATGCATGTCGTAGTAAAGGCAGGGACGCGGGACGGCGCTCCTGCCTTCGACGATTTCGAGGTCGCAGGTCCGCAGGCGGAAATGGTCCGAGATCAGCTCGAGCATCCGCCTGGCGGTTCCCGCGAAGAACGGTCCGAAGTAGAGGTCGCCCTTCCCGCGGAAGACGCGCCGCGTGAAGACGACGCGCGGGTAGTCCTCGCTCATCGTGACCTTGAGATAGGGATACGACTTGTTGTCGCGAAGCAGGATGTTGAATCGCGGCTGATACTGTTTGATCAGGTTGTTCTCGAGGAGGATCGCCTCGAGCTCGTTGTTCGTGACGACGAAGTCGATCGAGTCGATCTCGAGGATCAGCGACATCGTCTTGCCGTCTCGCGCCCCCTTGCCGACCACGTACGAGGAGACGCGCGACCGGAGGCTTCTCGCCTTCCCGACGTAGATGACCTCGCCCTCGATGTTGCGATGGAGATAGACGCCCGGCCGCTCGGGGATCTCGGCCAGCCTTGCCTTGAGCTTTTCGAGTCGCGGATCGGCCGGCTGCTTTCGCGTCGTCACGGGGCTCTCAGATGAAGATCCGCAGTTCGCGGACCTGGCGCAACTGGTCGCGCAGTTCGGCCGCGCGCTCGAATTCGAGGTTCTTCGCCGCTTCCCTCATTTCCTTCGTGAGTCGCGCGATCGTCTTGTCGAGATCTTCGTCCTGGACCATCGAGAGCGCCTTCTGAAGCGGTTTCGACGACATGTCGTGGTAGTCGAGGTTCGCCATGCCCACGAGGTTGGAGTCGATCGCCTTGATGATCGTCGCCGGCTCGATGCCGTGCTCTTCGTTGTAGCGGCGCTGGATCTCGCGACGGCGGTTCGTCTCGTCGACAGCGTACCGCAAGGAGTCGGTCATCTTGTCCGCGTAGAGGATGGCAAGGCCGTTCACGTTTCGCGCGGCGCGGCCGATCGTCTGCACGAGCGACGTGGAGGATCGAAGAAAACCCTCCTTGTCGGCGTCGAGAATCGCGACACACGAGCACTCCGGGATGTCGAGCCCCTCGCGCAGGAGGTTGATGCCGACGAGGACATCGTACGAGCCGCCCCGGAAGTCGCGGATGATCGCGACTCTCTCGAGCGTCTCGACGTCGGAGTGGAGATAGTTCACGCGGATGCCGAGCTCCATCAGGTAGCGGGTGAGATCCTCCGACATTCGCTTCGTGAGCGTCGTGACCATGACTCGCTCGGAGAGAGCGATCCGCTCG
>JAMPYE010000393.1 GCA_023700825.1 Thermoanaerobaculia bacterium
CCGGGGGCGCATCATAGCCTTGGCAAACCTTCAGGAGTGCTTCTGCGACGGCGGCGACCGGTCTCTCATCAAACGGTTTACGTGGTGCAGCCGGCTTCGCGGGGATCGGCACCACTCCGCAAAACCACGGAACCTGCCCCACATCGTCAATCGTTGAAATCGTTCGAGGTGTCGGATCGCCCCCGTAATGTTCTTCCGGAAACTCCCACTCCACGAAGAGCACGTCCTGGCGCTCGGAGAACTGAAAAAGTGCTTTTGTGGTATCGCCGTCTGGAGTCGGCACACGAACCGCGATCGACCGTCCGGCCAAGCGTGAGCCCCACTGCTTGACCGTGGCTTCGAGGTCCGTCACCGTTGTTGGTTTCTTACCCCGCTCACCGGGCGGACGCTCTAGTTTGCTGGACCAATCCTCGATGGCAGCCTTCGTCGCACGAATCGCGGCGATCCCGTGTGTGCTGGCGTTCTCTTCGATACATTCGAGAAGGTGATTCAGGAGTCGCGGTACGGACGCGGTCGGAGCCTCGAGATACCCGGTGTGCTTCGCGCGAAGCTTCTGCGTTGCGGCACGCACGAGCCCCGCAAGGTAGGCTCGATGCTCGCGCTCCTCTTCTGAAATTCTCGTCGTAACCATATCTAGCCCCGTCATCACCCGGTTACGACGGGGTGATGACAACGAATTGCTCGAAAATCAGTGGTTTCAGCGAATGCAATTCTTTCAGCGTCTCGCGACGATAGGCGCATGACGAAACGCACCACACCGACGAATCCCGATCAAGCACGACCGACGCCGCATTCTGCTCAGTCCGCAATGAGAGAGCAAGCGCCCGTGGTCCCTGTGCCGCCCCAGGACGCGCCAACTACTCTTCGCCGCTTTGCGCTGTGCGTCGAGTGCGGCGAGCCGGTGGAATCCGTAACCTTCCCCGCAGATACCTCCGCCGAACCGGATACCTCGGGGCTCTTCTGCCCAACGTGCGACACCCGCCTCGAAGCAGTTGAGCACGCATTGCCGCCGAACACCCAACGCTCCTTTCCGCTCGGGCCCAACGGAGGCGTCCTCATTCGACGGCGAGTGCCCGGTAGCGACGACTGGGTCACCTCCGAGTACTTCCCGCCCGATGACGACCGTGATCACTTCCACCTCGTCGCACCGGAAGTCTCCTTCGACGAGGCTGCAATCGTTCTCCGGATGACGCGCAAGACGCTCTACAGCAAGGCTGCGTTTCTCGCGAGTGCGAAGAAGGTCGGAGGACGTTGGGTGTTCTCGACAGACTTGCTCTACGAATCCGATCTGGAAGAGATGCCGAATGTTCCGACGCGCGAGGAAACACTGGCAGCGCGAAAGAGGCGTGCGGCCAAACTCGGAACACTGCGGCCCGGTCGACATGCCGTCGGTTGTGCGAAAGACCATGCCGGACCGTGCCGTACGCACGCTTCTGCCGCTGGCTTCCGCTCGTTCTGTGCGAGGGCTCGTGGGTCGACGATACAGAAGTAGAAGTCGGGGTCGATGCGCGAAACGCCGACGACCAACGCATCGAGTGCCGCAACTCGAGTGTAGTCGACACGGCCGATGCGAACCGCGACCTCGGTCAGATCAACCATGCATGTTCGATAGATTGCGAAGGAGTTCCCATGCAGAGCATTGAAGATGACTTCATTTATGTTGACGCGATCATCACGCCAGACGAGGAGCGCAGCGTGATTCACCAGCTCGTGGACCTCGAGCTCGCGCCGCTTCGGTTTCGCGGTCAGCTCACGAAGCGAAAGATTGCGAGCTTCGGGCTCGACTACCGGCCTGGTGTGCGGCACCTCGAGACCGCTGCACCGATTCCGGAGTACCTGCACGAGATCCGCCGGAAAGCGGCGGCGGTTGCGGGCCTCGAGGCGGAGACGCTCGAGCAAGCGCTCGTGACCTCCTACCCAGCCGGATCCGAAATCGGATGGCACGTCGATCAACGGGATTTTGGCGACACGATCGTGGCCGTGTCGCTTCTTGGCCGGGCACTGCTCAAGCTCCGTAGCGAGATTGGTCATGTTCCGATCCTCACGCACGAGCTCGCGCCACGTTCTATCTACGTGCTCCGTCCTCGATATCGATACAACCATCAGCACATGGTCCGTGCCCGCGACGAGCGAATCTCCGTGACGTTTCGCAGCATCGGCTCGCGGTAGCTCGAGGAGCCTTGAGGTGCGTCGTGATGACACCAGCTTCCGTCATCGCTCGCTGACCTTCACTCTCCAATCCACAGTGTCGTTGCGATTGCGGCGAGCGGTTCGTCGGGATCAATCGTCAGCACCGGCGCCTCTTCCAGGTTGAGCATGAAAAGCACTCCCCAGAAGTCGATGGCGAAGAGTGTCCCGCCGCCGTCGCACTGATCCCAGAGCTGCGAATTCAGCCGATCATGCGGGGTGCTGGTGGTGCGCACGATCAGGTTGTTAGGGAAATGTCGCGTGCCCTGAACGAATGCGCGCGCGGCGTCGTAGCGCTCGCTGCATGCTGCCACCCGTCCCGCATGGAACGCGAGCATCGCAAGTCCCACCTTGTAGAGCGGACGACCGAGTCGCTGCACATCGAGCGGCTTCTGCCCGCGGGCGTGAATGCGAAACCGCATCGACCCATCCGGTTGCGCCGCTTCGAAGACGAGCGGCGGTTCGTCGTTGGTGGCCGTGATGCGGATGGTGCCCGGGCGCACCTTTTCGACCAGCATGTTGCCGAACGTGGCTCGCGGGAGCTTGCCCTTCTTCGTATGCGCGGTGTGAATGACACGATCGAGGGCGATGCCTTCGTGGTTGGCGAGCCATTGGTCGAGCGGGGCAAGAGAACTCTGGCAGGCGTCGCAGACATCGCCGAGCGGGAGTATGGCATCGTCGTTGCCGAATGCTTCCGGAACCGCGTGCTCCTCGGTCGTGAATGCACCTTCCGTAGTGAGGCAGTAGATGCACTGGGGGTTGGTCGGGGGTGCCGGCGCTGGGAGCAGCGCGAGCAGGGCATCGGCCATCGCGTAGGCGATGTCGAACATCCCAAGGCAATACGAGTAGAAGTGCATCCAGAGGCGCTCGAGGCCGGGTCCAACGCTCAGCGCCTCGCGCAGCGCGACATACTCGGAGGACTTCTGGAAGAACTCCCCGTCCGCCAGCGCGCGGTAGAGGCGCTCCGCCGGAATCTCGGTGCCATTGAGGATCACACGCGTCGAGCCGAGGCGCACGCGCTCTCGCACGCGCTCGACATCCGAGACGAACCCTGGGTCTAAGGGGAGCGACTGCTTCATCGCAACCCAGACGTGGTCGATCGCGATCGGGGAATTCGTGTGAATCAGCGGACGGGTGAGGACCGCGAGGCGGACTTTCTCCGGAGTCTCCCGATCAACGAGCTCACCTTTCGCGACGCCCTCTGCGATCTCGAGGCGAAACGTAAGCTCCATCTGCTCGGGCGCTTCGCCGATGAGCAGACGAACCTTGCGCACCTGCTGGATGAAGCGCCGAAACGTTTGCTCGTTCACCGCTGCGCGCGCCCCTGCTTGTTGACCTGCACGACCGTCGTCATCTTCCACGATTCAGCACTGCGCTCGAGTAGCACGAGGACCGCTTGCCCGCATGCCGGGCCGCACGCCGAACCGGCATAGACGATCGCGGCACCGCCATCAGCGCTGTATCCCGGGAGCGAGACATGGATTGGTTGTCGAGTTTCCTGGCGGGCACCAGTCGCGAGTGGAAATTGCGCCGGTGCTCCGGGATCGATCGTCGAGGACGCGTGGTTGCGTTCGAGAAGCGATCGGAGCAACACTGGCGGGACGTCGGCGGTGCCGAGTTTCCGAAGATCCTCCGCGTACGCGTCGAGATCCACGGAGTCCACGAACACGGGCGCAGGAGGCCAGCCACTCGTCGCCTGTACTGTCGCGGCGATCACGCGTGTATCGTCAGGCTCGCATCGGCCGACGAGAACCTCTGGGGCAGTGCTCGTGCAGCCTGCAAGCGCGGCGACGAGCAACGTCACGAAACGAGCGCATCGCTGGAACCATGACCGCATGTTGCCATCCTACCGCGCGAGAGCTTCGCGGCGTTTGACCGCGGACACGGCTCATTCGGGTGCGGCTATCTCCACGATTCCGGCCGGCGTGCCACGCCGCCGCCGGGAAGCGCCACCACGTCGGGGAACTGGCTCTCCCGGAGAAAACGCTCGATCGGCGTGAATGCCGCGTGCGCGACCTTCCGCAGCGCGTTGGAGTTCCGGTTCGGAGGGAAGCACACGACGACTCGCTTCGCCGGGAACTTCTCTCGGACGAGCGTGACGGGTGGGCAGAGATCCGAGTCAGCGGAGACGATGATGGCGGTGTCGAACCGGTCGTCGTAGGCATCGGCGAGCAACTGCGTCGCGATGTTCACGTCGGTCATCTTCTCGTTCGTCTCGAGGATGCGGAGTTTGCACTGGGGGCAGGAAACCTGCTCGCCGCATCGCGGACATGCCTTCGCAAACGACTGGTACTGGCCGAAAAACGTCTTGATGCCCGTACTTTCGAGCGCCCGGAGATAGGCGTCCTGACGCTGCTGCTTCGGGGGCGGACCGCTGATTCGAGCGGTGAAATACTTTGCGGAGCCAAGCAGTTGCCCGGGCCGGAGGATCTGAGAGGAGAACCTCTCGAGGTCGAGCCAGTAGTACTTCTTCCAACCCTTGGAACGAAGCCCGAAGTAGAGGTTGAAACCGTCGATGTAGACGGCTGCGCGGCTGGCCGCAGTGATGGCTTGATTCTCCACGCGAGGAAGAGTAGCTTTAGATTGCTTAACAGCGCCAGGGATTC
>JAMPYE010000394.1 GCA_023700825.1 Thermoanaerobaculia bacterium
CCCATGATGCGATCGCCGCCGAAGATGCGCATGAGGTCATCTTCGAGCGAGAGATAGAAGCGTGAGGAGCCCGGATCGCCCTGGCGTCCCGCGCGACCGCGGAGCTGGTTGTCGATGCGGCGCGACTCGTGGCGCTCGGTGCCGAGGATGCGCAGGCCGCCAACGGCGATGACCTGCTCGTGAAGCTCCTGCCACTCGGCTCGCGCTTCCTCGGTGAGCCGCGCCTTCTCGTCCGCGTCCTCGACCTCGCGTGTCGCGAGCTCGATCATGTGATCGAGGCTCCCGCCGAGGATGATGTCCGTGCCGCGGCCCGCCATGTTCGTCGCGATGGTCACCGCGCCGACGCGGCCTGCGTTCGCGACGATCTCGGCCTCGCGCTCGTGGTGCTTCGCGTTGAGGACGACGTGCGGGATGCCCGTGCGCTTGAGCTGCGCGGCGAGCTGCTCCGACTTCTCGATCGAGATCGTGCCGACCAGGACCGGCTGGCCCCGCTCGTTGAGCTCCTTGATCTCCTCGACGATCGCCTGGAACTTCTCGCGCTCGGTGCGGTAGACGAGGTCGGCGAGATCCTCGCGGATCATCGGCCGGTTCGTCGGGATGACCGTGACCTCGAGGTTGTAGATCTTCTCGAACTCGGCCGCTTCGGTGTCGGCGGTTCCCGTCATGCCCGAGAGCTTCTCGTACATGCGGAAGTAGTTCTGGAAGGTGATCGTCGCGAAGGTCTGGCTCTCCGACTCGATCTTCACGCCTTCCTTGGCCTCGACAGCCTGGTGGAGCCCGTCCGACCAGCGGCGGCCCGGCATGAGACGCCCGGTGAACTCGTCGACGATGATGACCTCGCCGTCCTTGACGACGTAGTCGACGTCGAACTTGTAGAGCTTGTGCGCGCGCAACGCCTGGTTCACGGCGTGCAGCGTGTCCATGTTCTCCGGCTCGTAGAGGTTCTCCACGTGCAGGAGCTTCTCGGCGTGCGACACTCCCTGCTCGGTGAGCACGGCGGTGTGCTGCTTCTCGTCGATCTGGTAGTCCTCGGGGACGAGCTTCGGGATGATCCGGTCGCAGGTGAAGTACTTGTCGACGGAGATCTCCGAGGGGCCGCTGATGATGAGAGGCGTGCGCGCCTCGTCGATGAGGATCGAGTCGACCTCGTCGACGATCGCGTAGACGTGGCGGCGCTGGACCATCGAAGCGAGGTCGAACTTCATGTTGTCGCGAAGGTAGTCGAAGCCGAACTCGTTGTTCGTGCCGTAGGTGACGTCGCAGCGATACGCCACCTGCCGCTCCTTGTCACCGAAGTCGTGCTGGATGCAGCCGACAGTGAGGCCGAGGAATTTGTAGATGCGGCCCATCCACTCCGAGTCGCGGCGCGCGAGGTAGTCGTTGACCGTCACGACGTGAACGCCGCGGCCGGTGAGCGCGTTGAGATAGCCGGGAAGCGTGGAGACGAGAGTCTTTCCTTCACCGGTGCGCATCTCCGAGATGCGCCCGCGGTGCAGGACCATGCCGCCCATCAGCTGGACGTCGAAGTGCCGCATGTTGAGCACGCGACGGCCCGCCTCGCGGCAGACGGCAAAGGCCTCCGGCAGGAGCGCGTCGAGCGCCTCGCGGAGCTGGTCTTTCGCAAACTGGATCTCGGCCGGCTCCTCGGGATTCGCGAAGGCCTCTTCGAGCGCGTCGACCTTCGGCTTGATGCGCTCCTTGAATTCGGCCGTCTTCGCCCGGAGCTGGTCGTCGGAGAGCGCCTGCATCGCCGGCTCGAGCGCGTTGATCTCGACGACGATGGGGAGCATGCGCTTGACCTCGCGCTCGTGCCTGGATCCGAAAATCGCCGTAAGGATCTTGTCTATCATGGACTTACTTCATTTCCTCGGAGATGATTTGGCTGCAACAGCTTCCTAAGCCGAGGGCAGGGAGGGAAATTCCGCAACCAGATGGGGAGCGGGGACAGTGGGATCGTAATCGCTCGATCAGCAGCCTTTGAACGGAAACCGAAATGTCGAATGTCGAATGCAGAATGGAGAATTGAAAACCGGGAACCGTACTCGGATCGATCCCAGGCATGTCGCGACACAACCGGCTTCTTCATTCCTCATTCTTCATTCTTCATTCGACATTTCGGTTTCTCGCGAACGATCCGGGGCCGGGCCATGACCCCAACGCGCCCCGCTTTCCCCGTTGCGCGTTCCAAGAATAGACTACCCCCGCATGACCGATCCCTCCGTCGACCAGCTCCGCCAGCAGCTCCGTGACCTCGGCTATCTGACGCACGGGATCGAGCGCTGGTTCGCCCTCGACCCGTGGAGCTCGCGGACGTTCTGGGCGGAGCTCCTGGCGGTCTCGGCGAAGGCATCGCTGCTCTCGTCGATCTTCGCGGCCCTCCCGCTGCTCGCCATCACGATCCTGCGCAACCGGCCGCTCGCGCTCGCCGATGCTCTCGTCATCGGCGGGATCCAGGCCGCGGGCGCCTTCGCGAGCCTGCTCCTCCTCATCGTCCTCGTCGCGTTCGGGCTCCGGCGGAACCCTGCGCTCGCGATCGACAGCCCCGCGCTCCTGACGGGGCTGACGCTGCTGTTCTCGGGTGGGCTCTCGCTCGCGCTCGTCGTCTGGTGGTCGGGGTTCGACGGCGCCCCGACGACGGCGGAGCTCGCGGTCGGTGGCGCGCTCATCGTCGTCTTCTTCCTCGCGTCGTCGGTCGTCGTGTCGGCGGCGCTGCTCTCATTCTCGATTCACGAGGCGAAGCGGGTCCCCGCGGTCCATCGAAAGGACCGGACGATGCCGATGACGATCGTCGCGATCCTGATCGCCTGCGCGATCGGCGCCTGGTCGTTCACGGCGGCGGCGCCTGCGCGTTCGGCGAAGCCCCCGGCGAGCATCCCGGTACTGCAGGGCGACTCGAAGGTCGCGCTGATCGCGGTCGACGGGCTCACGCACGACATTCTCGCGACGCGAAAGGACGCGGCGGCGACACTCGGGACGATCGCCGCGACTCCGCCGCTCGCCGGATCGCTCTCGGCAGCCGAGAGGTGGGCGACAGTTGGAACCGGCACGGCGTCCTCGCTTCACGGAGTTCACGCGATCGAAGGCGTAAGGCTCGCGACGAGCGGCCGGGTCCTGCAGTCGGTATCGCGCTACGCGTTTGCGATCGATGCGATTGCCGCGCCGCTCGGAATCGCCAGCCGCGTGCCGCTTCCCCCCACGGCGCGGCGTCGCGCCTACGCGTGGGAAATCCTCGCGGAACGCGGCGTGCCGTCGCTCGCGGTCAACTGGTGGGTGACCGGCGACACCGACACGACGGGACTCCGCTCGATCTCGCAGGAGGCGCTCTTCTCGCGCATGGCCGAGCAGATGCCGGGGAAGAGCCCGGCAGAGCTCGCGATCGCGATCGACGGCGAGGCAATCCGCCGGGCCGACGCCGAGATCGCGAAGCGCTCTCCCCGCTTCGCGACGATCTTCCTCCCCGCGCTCGACATCGTACTGAACAGAATCGAGCTCGACGCCGGCGCGAGGCTCGCGGCCTCGTCGGCGATCGTCGACGGCATCGTGGCGGCCGTGACGTCGCTGCACGCCCGAGGCTACGAGGTGATTCTCGTCGGGTTGCCGGGCGAAGGGCAGTCGGGCGACGCGGTCGTCGCCACGACACTCGCCGCCTCGGGCGAGCAGCCGCGAATCGCCGGCGTCGCCCCGACCGTCCTGCACCTCGCCGGCTTTCCCGTCGCCTCCGACATGCAGGGCAAACCGTTCGCAGGCCCGGAAGGCGTCCGCACGATCGCCAGCTACGGCGATCGCGGTGGCGCCGCCAGCGACGCGCAGACGAGCGAGGAGTACTACGAGAGCCTTAGGTCGCTGGGATACATACGGTGAGAACACAATGAATGCAGAACGCAGAATGCAGAACGGTGAATGTAGAAATGAGAATCCGGCGATTCGCGCAGGCACATTTCTTCATTCCTCATTCTGCATTCTGCGTTCTGCATTCATTGTGTTCCTTAACTAGTTCGTCGCATTCATGATCTTCGCCTGCAGCTGGATCGACTCGTGGTGGATCAGGCGGAGCAGATCGCGGACGAAGCCCTCGTCGAGGCCCATCGCGCAACCGATCGAGCTGCGCGTGCGGATGATCTCTTCCCAGCGGGCGACCTGCAGGATCGTCACGTTGTTGTCGCGCTTGTAGCGGCCGATCTGCTGCGCGATCTTCATCCGCGCCGCGAGCTTCTGCATGATGTCCTGGTCGAGCTGGTCGATCTGGTCGCGAAGCTGGCCGAGCGTGTCGACGAACTCCTCGTTCGTGCTCGAGCGTTCGCGGACGACGAGACCCGCGAGAAGCTGCCGCAGCGCCGATGGCGTGAGCTGCTGCTTCGCGTCGCTCCAGGCGTCGTCGGGGCTGAGATGGCTCTCGATCATCAGCCCGTCCATCTCGAGGTCGAGCGCCTTCTGCGCGACGAACGGGATCAGCTCGCGATTGCCGCAGATGTGGCTGGGGTCGCAGAGGATCGGCAGCGTCGGTACCCGCGTCTTCAGCTCGATCGGGATGTCCCAGAGCGGCGCGTTGCGGAACGGCCCTTTGTCGAACGACGAGAAGCCGCGGTGGATCGCGCCTAACTTCGTGATCCCGGCCCGGTCGAAACGCTCGAGCGCCCCGATCCAGAGCTCCAGGTCGGGGCTGACCGGGTTCTTCACGAAGACCGGCACGTCGACCCCGCGCAGCGCGTCGGCGATCTCCTGGACCGAGAAGGGATTCACTGTCGTCCGCGCACCGACCCAGAGGAAATCGACCCCCGCCTCCAGGCACG
>JAMPYE010000395.1 GCA_023700825.1 Thermoanaerobaculia bacterium
CTTCGTCGGTCTGTGTTTCAACTGGTCCGCTCATGAGGTCTCCTCGTCAGTCGCGCTCTAGTTGCACGCATCCGTCTCTGTTGGCCGCGACTGAGCGACTGAAAAGCACTCTAGGCCCGATGCGGAGCTGGAGACAGCGTGCTTTCCACTCACGGGCGGATGAGGGGCGCGTAGAAACTACGGAGGAGATGTTGCAGACGCTCCGGTTGCTGTGGTTACGCCGTGATCTTCGCCGCGATGAAGTCCATGTCGGCCATCAACCCGGCCTGCGCCATGACGGCAGCGTTGAGGTCGGCCTTCGCGCTGAGCTCGGCGAGCGTTGCCGCGTCGTACAGGCCCGAGCCGGCGAACAGTTTGAGCAGGCGCGTCGGTACGCTCAGCGCCACCTCGGCGGCCCAGACGCGCGCCTGGGCGAGCATGAGCTCGGAGCCGTCCTTCGCGGCGACCTCGCAGAGTGCGACCGCGGTCTCGACGTCGGCCATCGCGAGGGCGAGCTGGAAGATCGCGTGCTGCCGGCGCGTGAGCTTGCCGTGGAACGCCGCGATCGTGCAGTCGGAAAGCAGGCGTGCCGCGTTGGCGACGAGCTTCCCGTTCACGTTCTCCAGCCCCGCCACCCTGTCGGCGAGCCCGTTGTAAAAGCCGCCCTTGGCTCTCACGTTCTCGCGCATGCGGAAGACGCCGATGATGTTCTGCTGGATCTCCGACGTTCCCTCGTAGATGGTGAGGATCTTGGTGTCGCGCTTGATCTTCTCGACCTCGTACTCGGAGCAGTAGCCGTAGCCGCCTAACGCCTGAATCGCATCCTCGGCTGCGGCGTTGCCCGCTTCGGTCGCGAAGAGCTTCGCCACGGAACCTTCGATCTGCCGGTCGGTCTCGCTCGAGTCGAGCAGCGAGGCGACGTACTCGATGTACGCCTGCGCCGCGGCGAGCCTCACGCTGTGCGGCACGAGCAGCTTGTGCGTGTAACCCTGCTTCTCGTAGAGAAACGTCCCGAACTGCTTGCGCTGCTTCGAATAGGCGATCGCGCGCTCGAGCGCCGCGAGGCCGCCGCCGAGGCCGAATGCCGCGACCATGAGGCGCGTGAAGCCGAACACCTCGTTCGACTGCTTGATCCCCTGGCCCTCCTCGGTACCGACGATGTTCGATGCGGGAATCAGCACGTCCTCGAGGACGACCTGGGAGGTGTTGGAGAGGCGGATGCCGTGCTTCTCCTCCTGCTTGCCGCAGGTCAGGCCGGGAGTCTTGCGCTCGACTACGAAGAAGGTCGGGCCGGCCTCGGTCTTCGCGAGGATCGTGTAGAGGTCGGCGATCGCTCCGTTGGAGATGAACTGCTTGACGCCGTTCAGCTTGTAGTGGGTGAGGGTTCCGCTCGCGTCGAAGATCCGCTCGGCCGTCGTCTTGAGGTTCTCGACGTTCGATCCGGCCTCGGGTTCGGTGACGCCGTACGCCACGATGAGACCTTCGTTGGCGATCCGCTTCATCCACCGCTCTTTCTGCTCGTGGGTGCAGCCGACGCGGATCGGGTCGGTTCCGAGAGCGACGGCGAGCATCGACGTCGCGACGCCGAGATCGATCTTCGCGAACTCGCACGAAAGGCGGTAGACGTCGTAGGCGCCGCCGCCCATGCCGTCGTACTCGGCGGGGATGAAGAGGAGGTGCAGGCCGACCTCGCCACTGAGCATGGCGCGCACGACCTCGGCGGGGCACTCGTCGTTGCGGTCCCACTCCAGCCGCTTCTCGAACGGCATCTCCCGGTCGGCGAACTCCGTGAGAGTGCCGAGGATCATCTCCAGGTCTTCCGGGTCGAGTCTCTTGAGCTCCATCGATCGCCCTTCCGCGGCCTCCCTGACGGGATCGCCCGCGCATAGCAGAACGCACAACATAGGGATTCGACGGATGGGAGTCAATCGGGAGGCGAGCCCCCGGGGCCTTCCTACTCGAAGTTCCTGATCAGGACGGCGTCGCGGATATTCGTGAAACGCGTGAGCACGAGTCGACCGTCGGGCGAGAAGACGAACGGGCCGGCGTTCTGATCCCTGAACGACGTCAGGCGCCGCGGCTCGCCGTCGAAGGGGATGAGCCAGACGTTCGCGCGGTCGCGCGGCATCGTGTTGTAGAGGAGGCCGCTGCCGTCGCGGGCCCATCCAACTGCGCTGTTGTAGCGCGAGGGCTCCACGATCCGGCTCCAGGCGAGCTCGCCACCCTCGATCGGAAGGACGCCGAGACGGAATTCCTCTTCGGTGATGTAGAGAAAGGCGACGCGGCTGCCGTCGTGCGAGATCGCAGGGTACATGGCCCTTCCCGGCACCTGGTAGTCGACCGGGTCGCCGCCAGCGCTCGGAATGCGCTTCAGCACGCCGTTCGAGGAGTAGACGATCCATTTCCCGTCGGGCGAGACAGCGTGGCCGAGAGGGTTGACGTCCCTCGTGAGCGCCGGGCCCGGTTGCTTGTCGTCGAGCCGCAAGGTATGCAGCTCGACGCCGGCCGGCGTCATCTCCACGTAGGCGACGAACGATCCATCGTCGGGCGCGACGGGGAATCGAAGCTCGTTCTCGGTCCGGAGGAGCTCGGTTGGAGGGCCGCCATCGGCGGGACCAAGAAGCAGGCCGAGCTTGCCTGCCTCGAGTGACGAATAGACGAGGCCGCCGTCCGGCAGCAGCGCGAAGCCTGTCAGGCCGTCGAGCCGGCTCCCGGTCAGCCTGACAGCGCCGTCGGGCCGGTCGGGCGGAAGGCTCCAGATCGCCGAGTCGGCATCGCTCGCGACGGAGACGAGCGTCTTGCCGTCGGCCGAGAGGCTTACGATCCGCTGGTCGAAGAGATCATTGGTGATCGGACGCGGCTCACCTTCGAGCGGAACATGCCAGACCCGCTCGTTTGTGTTGAGGCTGCGTTGCGCGACGGCATACAGAGAGCGACCGTCGGCGCTCCACGCGACCTGGCCGACGAAGGTCCAGCCCGTCGAGAGCACCGTCTCGCGCCCGGAAGCGACATCGATCCCGACGATCCGGCCTTCGACGGCGCCCAGCCCCCGGTTTTCGGGGGTGGCGATCGTCCTGCCGTCAGGAGACCATGACGGGCCGACGAAGAACCCGGGAGCGAAGCGGAGGGGGCGAACGCGTTTCGCGAGGATCGTCTCGCCAGTTCCGTTCGATGCCGCGACCATCACTGCACTTTCGTTGGGCGCCGGAAAGTCGGCGCGAAGCCACGTCATTCGCTTGCCGTCTGGAGAGTAGGACGGGGGGCTCTCGATGCCGCTGACGAGCTTTCGCGGGGTGCCGCCGAGGATCGAGATTGCGTAGAAGGCGCCGGACGGGTCGACGTCCGACTTCGAGCCGAAGACGATCGAGCCACCGTCCGGGGTGAAGGTCATTCCCCAGTAGGCGACGCGTGCCTGGGGGATGAGCTGCAGGTCGTGTGCGCTCGCGAGCTGCCGAAGCCAGAGGCTCTGCTGCCCCTGGTCGGAGACGACGTAGGTCATGAGCTTGGCATCGGGTGAGATCGCCGCGGATATGACCTTGCCTAACGACGTGACCCGCGTGATCTCGATCGTGGCACTTGTCGGTGCCGCGGACGCGGTGACCGCACGACTCCGCTGCAGGAGCAGGGTGGCCGTGACGGCGACGAGGGCGATCGCGACGGCGCCGGCGATGATCGCCCAGCGCGGCGCGCCTGCCTTCGACGACGCCGCGGCGTGGCTCCCCGACGAGGAGACGGTGACGAGGTCGGGGTTCGAGTCGACTTCCCTGAGAAGGCGGCGAAGGTCGACTGCGAGATCCTTGACCGACTGGTAGCGCTCGTCGGGGTCTTTCTCCAGCGCCTTGGCAACGATGCGCTGGAGCTCGAGCGGGGATTCGGGCCGGTAGGTGGCGAGCCGCTCCGGCTGCTCGTGGATGATCTTGTGCATCGTGTCGACGCTCGAGGCGGCCGCGAAGGCGCGATGCCCGGTGGCGAGCTCGTAGAGGATGCAGCCGAGGGCGAAGACGTCGCTGCGCGCGTCGGCCTCGCGCCCCTGCGCCTGTTCGGGCGCCATGTATCCGACCGTGCCCAGGACCACGCCGGGGTCGGTGTCGCGAACTGCGGTGGGCGCCTCGTCGTCGCCCTCGCTCTCGCGACGCAGCTTCGCGAGCCCGAAGTCGAGCACCTTCGCGTGGCCGGAGGGCGCGAGAATGATGTTCTCGGGCTTGAGGTCGCGGTGCGTGATTCCGACGGCGTGCGCCGCGGCGACGGCATCGGCGACCTGCGCCATCACCTGGAGCGTGCGGCGAAGGTCGAGCGGTTTGGACGCGGTTCGCTCGCGGAGCGTCTCGCCGTCGACGAGCTCCATCGCGATGAAGTGGATCGTTTCTTCGCCGACGTTGCCTTGACCGACCTCGTAGACTGGAACGAGATTCGGATGGTTCAGCGAGGCGGCGGTCTTCGCTTCCTGGATGAAGCGCTTGAGCCGGTCGGGGCGCGAGGTCAGCTCCGGCGGAAGGATCTTGAGCGCGACGCGTCTCTCGAGCGACGGATCGAGTGCGCAGTAGACGGCGCCCATCCCTCCCTTTCCAAGGAGAGAGACGAGACGGTAGCGTCCGAGGTCGTGGCCTGAGAGGTCGCCGGATTCCATTATGGGACAAGCTGATGATAGCGCAGGCAGTGATCGGGGTGCGTGAAGGTCGACGGCGGTTGAGAGTTTGCTTCTTTGCGGCAGCGCCGGCGACCGGTTCTGGATAGCCCGACGCGTAAGCGTGGGGGGCGCGATTCGATTTCACGCAAGTCGTTTGCTGACGTCCCGCGGAGCGGGA
>JAMPYE010000396.1 GCA_023700825.1 Thermoanaerobaculia bacterium
GACCGGACTGCAGCCGGCAAACAGCCTCGAGGATCGCCAGAATGCACAGACACCCACTCTTCGCGCTCGCGCTTTGCCTCTCCCTCGCGTCCCCCGCCGCGGCCACGGGATCGTCCCGCACGGCCCTCCGCCCCCTCTCGGAGATCGAGTCTGCCCGGGCGCGGATCGAAGAACTGGCGATGGCCGCGCACGATCTCACGACCAGGGAACGGCACCACGTCGGTCCTCTCAGCAGCGGCGAGCTGGCGACACTCGCGGAACAGCCACCGGGCGGCCCGCTCCTCGTCGGCCTGACCCGAAACCTCACTCGAACGCTCGAGCTTCGGGAACCGGCCGTCGCCGCGGCGCGGGAAACGAAGGCGTCGGCGGGCGGAGGCCTGCTGCGGCGCGAAACCGACGGCTCGACCACCTGGACTCTTTCGATCGACTCGGCCGGGGCCCAGGCGCTGCGCCTTCACTTCGATCGCTTTCTTCTCCCCGCGGGAGCGAAGGCATACGTCTACTCCGCCGAGGGTGAGGCGCACGGCCCGTACACGAACGAGTTCGTCCGGGCCATCGTCCCGGACGGTCGGGACTTCTGGACAAACTCCGTCTACTCCTCGACGGTCTACCTCGAAGTCCGCTTCGACGAGGCGATGTCACCGCTCGACCTTTCGATCGACTCGATCGCGCACATGGAGTTCCCCGAAGTCGCCGCGGCGGCCGAGACTGTCGGCTCTCCCGAAGCGACCGAGTGCTTCATCGACGTCGCCTGCGCCACCGAAAACGCGACGCTGATCGGCAACCTGAGCCGGGCCGTCGCGCGACTCTCGTACGCGAAAGGTGGACTCCTCTACTTCTGCACCGGATCGCTCGTCAACGTCGAGTCCACCCCTGAATTCGAGCCCTACCTTCTCACGGCGAACCATTGCTTCGACAGCCAGGCGAGCGCGTCGTCGCTCGAGGCGGTCTGGGACTACCGCGCGAACTCCTGCGGGGAGGCGGCGCCGACTCTTGGCTCGCTGCCTCGAAACCTCGGGTCGACCCTGCTCGCCTCCGCGAAAGCGTCGGACTTCACTCTCGTCGAGCTCTCGCAGCCCCCCCCGGGCGTGCGCAGTTTCCTCGGCTGGAATGCGAGCAGCGCCGCAGTCTCGAACGGCATGACGTTCTACCGGATCGCGCATCCGGATGGGGGACCGCAGCGCTTCTCGACGACTACCTACCAGCCTTCGCCAGACAACGGGGTCTGCACGAACCTGCCCCTGACTTCGTTCATCTACTCCAGCGGCTTGTCGGGCGGAACCAAGGGCGGCAGCTCGGGCGGGCCGATGACCAATGGTGCGACGCAGATCCTCGGGCAGCTCTTCGGCAAGTGCGGCTTCGACACGAGCAATCCCTGCAACTACACGACGCAGGCGGCGGTCGACGGCAGGTTCTCCGTGACGTTCCCCTCGATCGAGACATGGCTCAGCCCGTCGAGTCCGACGGAGCCCTGCGTCCCGTCGTCTTCGACTCTCTGTCTGCAATCGAACCGGTTCAAGATCACTCTCTCCGCCCGCGATCCGAGATCGGGCAACACCGACAACGGCTTCGTGATGAGCTCGACGAACTTTTTCGGTTACTACGCGTTCCCGGTCCTCGCCTCGAACCAGACGGATCCGCAGATCTTCGTGAAGGTGCTCGACGGCCGGCCGGTCAACAACAAGTGGTGGGTCTTCTACGCCTCGCTCACCGACGTGGAGTTCACCCTCACGGTCACCGACACGCAGACCGGTGTCGTGAAGACGTACTCCCAGGCGCCTTTCACACAGAAATCGGCCAACGACACGAGCGCGTTCAATTGATACGGCAGGCGAAAGGCGAGAGGCGATAAGCAGGCCCGCGTGGAGTGCGCAAGCGTAGCTTGCGCGTCTCCTCGGCGGAAGCGGCGGCTTCCGCTCCCTTCGCAACGACGGCGTTCCGCCGCGCCGTCGCCGAAGCTCCGCTTCGGCGTGGAAGGGCGAAAGCTCCGCTTCCGCACTCCACATGGCCCCGTCGCCCCTCGCCTTTCGCCTCTCGCCTTTCGCCCTTCATCTGCTATAACGCCCCGCCATGAGCCGTGCCGTCCTCCTCAGCTGTGAAGGTGTCTCCCGAAGCTTCGGCGTGCGGCCCCTTTTCGAGAATCTGACGTTCGCCCTCTTCGACGGAGATCACGTCGGCTTGATCGGGCCGAACGGCTCGGGAAAGTCGACTCTGCTCCGCATCCTCTCGGGGAGCGAGCTCCCCGATTCCGGCGCCCGCGTCGTGCGGCGCGGCATCCGCGTCGGCTACGTGCCGCAGGATCCGGTCTTCACTCCGGGCCGCACCGTGGAGGAGGTCCTTCTCGAAGCGCTCGCCGGCGACGCGAGGCTCGAGGATTACGAGCGCGAAGCGCGGGTGGGCGTGACCCTCGGCAAGACCGGGTTCGATGACCTCAAGCAGAAGACCGACACCCTGTCGGGAGGCTGGCGCAAGCGCCTCGCCATCGCGCACGAGCTCGTGCAGGAACCCGACATCCTCCTGCTCGACGAGCCGACGAACCATCTCGACGTCGAGGGAATCCTCTGGCTCGAGGGGCTGCTCAAGAGCGAGCCCGAAGCCTTCATCGTCGTCAGTCACGACCGCTACTTCCTCGAGAACATCACGAAGAAGATGATCGAGCTGAGCCGTGTCTATCCCGAAGGGCTGCTTCAGGCCAACGGCAGCTACAGCGAGTTCCTCGAGAAACGCGACGAGCTCCTGCGCGGCCAGGCGGCGTACCAGGAGACGCTGGCCAATCTTGTGAGGCGCGAGATGGAGTGGCTGCGAAGGGGAGCGAAGGCGCGAACCACGAAGTCGAAGGCCCGGATCCAGTCTGCCGAATCGCTCATCGACGAGCTCGGCGAGAGCCGCGTGCGCTCGCGGACCGAAATCGCGAAGATCGACTTCACGTCGTCCGAGCGGCAGACGAAGCGGCTCTGGTCGTGCAAAGGGCTCGGCAAATCGTTCGAAGGGCGGGAGATCTTTCGCGGGCTCGACCTGCTCCTCACCCCCGGCACACGGCTGGGCGTGCTCGGGCCTAACGGATCGGGAAAGACGACTCTGCTTCGGACGATCGTCGGCGAGCTCGAGCCCGACGAGGGAACGGTGGAGCGCGCCGACCGGCTGCGCATCGTCTACTTCGAGCAGAATCGCGAGAGCCTCGATCCGGAGCTGCCGCTCCGGCGCGCGCTCGCGCCCGAAGGGGATTCGGTCGTGTTTCGCGACCGCTCGCTCCACGTCGCCTCGTGGGCGAAGCGTTTTCTCTTTCGCACCGAGCAGCTCGACACGAAGGTCGGCAGCCTCTCGGGCGGCGAGAAGGCGCGCGTCGTACTCGCCCGCCTGATGCTCGACCCGGCCGACCTGCTCGTGCTCGACGAGCCGACGAACGATCTCGACATCGCGACGCTCGACGTCCTCGAGGAGTCGCTGCTCGAGTTTCCGGGCGCGCTCCTGCTCGTGACGCACGACCGCTACATGCTCGACCGCGTCTCGACCTCGATCCTCGCGCTCGACGGCCGCGGCGGATGCGGCATGTTCGCCGACTACACGCAGTGGGAGTCGTCGCGGCGCGAGTTCCAGTCGGGGGAGGCACGGCAGGGAGATCGCCCCCAGGCCGGGCGGCCGCGCGTGAAGAAGCTCACTTACGCGGAACAGAAGGAGCTCGCGCAGATGGAGGCGACGGTGCTCGAGGCCGAGGCCAGAGTGGCCTCGGCGAAGGCCCGCGCCGAGGCCCCGTCGATTGCGAGCGACGCGGCGGAGCTCCATCGGCGCTGGGCCGCGCTCGCCGCGGCGCAGGTCGAGGTCGACCGGCTCTACGCGCGCTGGAGCGAGCTCGAAGAGAAACGCGCGGCGGGCGAGAATTGAGCGAAACTATCGGGATGAAGAACGCGCGCATCCCGACTCTCGTCCTCTCCGCCCTGGTCGCCGTCTCGCTGAGCGCCTGCGCAAAGAAGGAAGGCGCGACGCCGTCTCCCGTGACGGGCACGGCCGCGGCGGCCGCGAGCCCCGGGCCGACCGAGCTGCCGCGCGACGTCGTCTTCCGGCAGAAGCTCGCGTGCTCGGAGACTGCTCGCGCCTTCGGCTTCGTGGCCACGAGCCCGAGGGGAAACGGTTACGCCCTCCGCCGCAACTGCTACTCCGCGACGCTCAACACCTGCATCGTCGAGTACACGGCGTTGGACGAATCGGCCACGATTTTCGACGCGCTCACGGGTGAGGTGCTCGTGGAGTACTTGAACTTCCCCGGCCCCGACGACAAGCTCAACCTCGCGTCACGGATCGGGGTCGCCTCCGCAACCGCGGCCCCCACGACGACAGGCGAAGAGGCCGAGACACCGCAGCGCGTCGAGTTTCACCGCTGGTCGGCCCACCTGTTCGAAGCCTGCGCCCGGTAACGCGTCGCAATGTGGCGCAGGCAGTAGCGTCCACGCCGCAATATGGCGCAGGCACTCCTGCCTGCGCGCCGCCCCGCGATGCGGGGCGTCCCCTCGCCGTCCACGCCGAATGAACCCTGCGGCGCTTCGCGCCGCGCGCAGACAGGAGTGTCTGCGCCACACGCGCCTCTCCTCGGCGCTCACGCGCCGAGCTAACCATCGCATCGCCGCTTCGCGGCTGAGCAGCGCGACGATCTTCTGCCTGCTTTGGCCTTTGGCCTCTGGCCTGCCTTTCGCCTTTCGCCTCGGTGTGAATAGTTCTTGCACGCCGTGAAGATTCATGCTATGTACCATCCCGAGATGAATACGTCACCCCAGCGACGCGAC
>JAMPYE010000397.1 GCA_023700825.1 Thermoanaerobaculia bacterium
AGCGCCTGAATCGCTTCGCGCAGGGTGCTCCGCCCTCCGAGCTTCTCTTCCGGATTCTCCGGATTCTCGTCTCCGAGCGCGAGGCGGCGCTCATCGCGCAGCTGCCGATCCGCCCGTTCACCGCGAAGAAGGCCGCGGAGATCTGGAAGACGAGCCTCGCGGAAGCGATGAGGGAGCTCGACGCCCTCGCGGCGAAGGCGATGCTCCTCGACTGCGACGACGACGGCGAGACGACGTACGTCCTTCCTCCTCCGATGGCCGGCTTCTTCGAGTTCTCGCTGATGCGAATCCGCGACGACATCGATCAGAAGGAGCTCGCCGGTCTCTTTCACGAGTACCTGAACGTGGAGGAAGATTTCGTCCGCGAGCTCTTCACGCGCGGCGAGACGCAGCTCGGGCGTGCGTTCGTGCACGAGCCGGCGCTCTCGCCCGACAACGCACTCCACGTTCTCGACTACGAACGCGCGTCGCACGTGATCGAGAGCGCCTCGCACATCGGCGTCGGCATCTGCTACTGCCGCCACAAGATGGAGCACATCGGCCGCGACTGCGACGCGCCCAAGCAGATCTGCCTCACCTTCAACGGAGCCGCGGCCTCGCTCACGAAACACGGGCACGCTCGCGCAATCGACCGGAGCGAGGCCCGAGACCTGCTGGCAGAGGCGTGGACGCACAACCTCGTGCAGTTCGGCGAGAACGTGAGGGAACGTCCCGCGTTCATCTGCAACTGCTGCGGCTGCTGCTGCGAGGCGATGATCGCGGCGCGGCGTTTCGCCATTCTGAATCCCGTGCACACGACCAACTTCATCCCGGCGCTCGACGACGAGAGCTGCAACGGTTGCGGCAAATGCGTCGCGGCCTGCCCCGTCGAGGCAATGTCGATGGTCTCGGCGAACGATCCCCACAGGCCGAAAGTGAAGAAGGCGAAGCTCGACGAGGATCTGTGTCTCGGCTGCGGCGTATGCGTGCGAACGTGCCCGAGGGAGTGCATCCGGCTCGAGTCGCGAGCCGAGCGGGTCATCACGCCGCTGAACGGCGCGCACCGCGCGGTGGTGATGGCGATCGAGCGAGGGACGCTGCAGCACCTGATCTTCGACAATCGCGCGCTCTGGAGCCACCGGGCGATGGCAGCGCTTCTGGGCGTCATCCTGCGCCTTCCGCCGGTTCAGCAGCTCATGGCGAGCCGGCAGGTCAAGTCACGGTATCTCGAATCGCTGATCGCGCGCGTCGAGCACTGATTCTGCATTAGCCGTGCAACGCGTGTAGCTGACGGGCGATCGACCTACGCGGAAACGGCGTCTTCCGCCATCTCCCCCGTCACTTCCGAGGCGGGCGGCCCTTGGGCGCCGGCTTGGGAGCGACGCCCGAGAGCTCGAGCTTGCGCAGCGGGCCCGGGATCGGCGCGGTAAAGCGCATCATCTTCCCGGTGTGCGGGTGTTTGAATCCCAGAAGAAACGCGTGAAGCGCGAGACGCCCGACAGGGTCGGACTTCGCGCCGTAGCGCGAGTCGCCCGCGATCGGGAAGCCGCTCTCCGAGAAGTGCACCCGGATCTGGTTCTTCCGCCCGGTCTCGAGCCTCACTTCCAGCTTCGTGTAGCGCTTCCCCGACTCCAGCACCTTGTAGTGAGTAATGGCGAGCTTCCCCGCCTTCGAGTCCTTCACGCTGTGGACCATGAGGCTCTTCTCGTCCTCGAGAAGGTACGAGCGGATCGTTCCCTGCTCGGCCGGCGGCTTCCCCTCGACGATCGCGATGTAGACCCGGTCGATGTCGTGCGCGGCGAAGGTGTCCTTGAGCAGCTCGCGCGTGCCGAAGTTCTTCGCGAACATCATCACGCCCGACGTGTCGCGGTCGAGCCTGTGCACGAGGTGGACTCGGCTGCCGCGCTTCGACTTCATGTAGGCGTTCAGGTGGCGCTGCACCGTCTCGTCCTGCTCGCCCTTCGCCGCCACGGTCAGAAGCCCCGCGGGCTTGACGACGACGAGTAGGTCATCGTCCTCGTACAGGAGCGCGATCTCCGGGGTCAGGTTCGACGCCGTGGTGCGCTTTCCGACCTCGACCCGATTTCCCTTCAGGAGCTTGCGGCGCGCGTTCTTCTCGATCTCGTCGTCGACGGCGACGCGCCCCTGTTGCAGCATGTCGCGAAGCGTGGTCCTCGACGCCTCGGGGAACCATCCCGCGAGGAGCTCGAGCAGCACGCCGTCCTTTTCGACCTTGAATCGCACGTCCGCCAGCATATACCGCACGCGCCTGCAATCGACGGATGATCTCGTACGTGAGTCCGGAGAGGCCGCGCCGGACGTAGATCTGTCGGAGAATGGACCGCCGCGACGGGCGACGACCGGGAGAATCCGGGCACGCCGCACCCTGCTTCGAAGGTCGGCGGTGATCCCGGGTTCGGGTCGACGGAGCATGCTGATTCGACGAAAACGGAGATGGGAGATCGCCGAGAGCGCTGCGACGGACGAGCGATCGTTCCTGTCGCGACGCGACTTTCTGGGCGGGCTCGCGCTCGGTGTCGGTGCGCTCGCGGTCGCCGGCTGCGATTCGAAATCCCCCTTTCGCGGTAGCGACCACGAGATCCTGGCGACGATTCCTCCACGCCGGCCGCCGTTTCCGTTCGCGCGGAACGCCCGTTTCGGGCTCGACCGAAAACTCACGGACGAGCTCGTCGCGGCGCGCTACAACAATTTCTACGAGTTCTCCACCGAGAAGGACCGGATATGGCAGCTCACCGATCGATTCGCGACCCATCCCTGGCAGATCGAAGTTGCCGGGCTCTGCGCGAAGCCGGCCACGTTCACGGTCGACGACCTCCTGACGAAGTTCCCGAACGAGGAGCGCCTCTACCGTCACCGGTGTGTCGAGGCGTGGGCGATGGCGGTGCCCTGGTCCGGAGTTCCTCTCTCCCGCTTTCTCGAGCGGGTCGAGCCGTCGTTCGACGCGATGTACGTGAGGTTCATCTCGTTCAACCGCCCGAAGGAAGCGCCCGGGATCGACTCGCAGCCCTGGTACCCGTGGCCTTACTTCGAGGCGCTTCGCATTGACGAGGCGATGAACGAGCTGGCGATGCTGGTCACCGGCGTCTACGGCCACGCGCTGCCGAAGCAGCACGGCGCCCCCGTCAGGCTCGTCGTCCCGTGGAAATACGGCTACAAGTCGGCAAAGTCGATCGTGCGGATCGAGCTCGTATCGGAGCAGCCTCGAACCTTCTGGAGCGACCTCGAGCCGTCCGAATACGATTTCCTCGCGAACGTGAATCCCGCCGTCCCACACCCGCGCTGGTCCCAGGCGAGCGAGCGCCTCATCGGGACGCTCGAAACGAGGAAGACGATCGAGTACAACGGGTACGGCGCCGAGGTGAGAGCTTTGTACGAGTAAGGCGTAAGGCGAAAGGCGACACGCGATCAGCGGACGAGGAGAGGCCTCGGCCGTCGTTCACCTTCAAATCGTCGAATGCACGTCGCACGCGTGGACTGTCGCGGCCGGGCTCGTCTGGGGCAAGTCGTTCGCCCGCCCTCGCCTCTCGCCTGTGCGCGAAATCACGGCGCCGGCGGAGATGCCCGTTCTTCCGCGAAGAGATTCAATCGATTCCGTTTCAGAAACTCGAGCCGCGCGGCGAGAGGCTCCACGTAAGGAAAGACCTCCACCGCCGCCTCCCGATTGCATCGCTCGATGTCCCCGCGTCGCAGGTAACAATCTCTCCACCGGATGCGGCTGTCACGAGCGCCGCCGGCGTAGTCGTCGACGATGCCGATCGGGAGCACGCCCACGACGGCAGCGCACACGAGCAGCAGCACCAGCGCGAGCCTGATGTTAGGTCGCGCAAGGGTCAGGACGTTCAGGTAGAGTGCGAGGCCCGCCGGGAGCAGGAGCGCGTGGTAGCGCGACTCCTGTGCCGCCTCCAATCCGAGGAAGAACCGCCCGACCGCCGTGTTGAAGCAAAAGAGCAGGGTGAAGCCGACCAGCACGACGCTGACGAGACTGAGTGGATTCCGGTGAATGCCGTCCCGCCAGATGCGCCTTACATGGATGACGAACAGCACGACCAGCATCGCCAGCAGCGCGAGGCCGGCGATCGTCGGAAGCCACTCCCCGAGCTGGCTCGCGCGGGCATCCGTGCCGAGCCAGGTGATGCGCACGCCCCAGAACGACGCGAGCATCAGGCCGGCGAAGACCGGATAGAGCGGGACGTCGGAAGCTGAGAAGCTCCAATCGGGGCTCGCCGGGTCGAAGCGATATCCGACGAAGAACGAGGCGGCGGAGAGTACCGCGATGGCGAGAGCGGCGAACACGAGCGTCCGCACGCGCCTGTCCGCCCGGTTCTGCCATCCGGCGAGCGCGAGAAGGCCGACGGTGATCGGTGCGACGAAGATGCCGAAGCCCGTGTAGATCATCACGAAATTCAGCGTCAGCACCAGCGTGTACCGGACGACCGGCCTCTCTGCCATCAGCGCCGCGCAATACCAGAGCAGCAGCAGGGTCGGCACGGACCCATGAGAGGGGTTCGGGACGATGACCAGACTCTCGACGTGAAAGAGGCTCATGTAGATGAAAAGAATCGCGACGTCGGCATAGCCTAGCGTTTTGAAGAGCCGGAACTTGAGGGCTACGGCCGACACTGCGGCGGCAAGGAAGATCGCGCCGGAGGTGAACGCCTCGGCTCGCGAGCTCCACCTCGTCAGGCTCGCGACGAGATCGAGAAGCAGGATTCCGATCCCGAGCCGATGCGGACCGTACTGCCACCGGAACGACTCCCACGCGCCTGCCG
>JAMPYE010000398.1 GCA_023700825.1 Thermoanaerobaculia bacterium
AAGTGTATAAATCAAGAATCAACGGTCGTCAATCGAAAAAAAAGGGACCGCAGAGAATCGGAATGGATCACCGTGTCGCGGCCCTTTAAGGAGCGCGAGAGTGTCGATGCTATCCAATACTGCCGAATACGCCCTCCGCGCCATGGTCTCCCTCTCCAGGGCGGAGCCCGGAAAGGTCATGCTGGGGCGCGATCTCTCGGCACTGACCGGCGTCCCGGCAAAGTACCTGTCGAAAATCCTGCTCGACCTGAACCGGGCGGGCATGGTGTCGGCCGTTCGCGGACAGGGCGGCGGCTACCGCCTCTCCCGCGAGGCAAGAGACATCCGGCTCATCGAGGTCGTCGAGATCTTCGACCGCCCGCGCGCTCATCCGCGCTGCCTCCTCTCCTTCGACAAGGAATGCTCGGACGAGGCGGGCTGCTCGGCTCACGATCGCTGGAAGCTGGTCCGCACGGTGTACCTGGACTTCCTCGACAGCACTTCCCTGTCCGACATCTCCGACACGACTCCGGGAGATCCGATCGCGCCGGCCAGACGATGACTGCCTCCTCCGCCGCGCTCAGCGCTTGACAGGGCGGCGCCGCTGCTCGTCGTCGAGAAGAAACCTGATCGCCCCCGTGAGGTGCGCGCGGAACCACACGCTCCGCCAGGTCTCCTCGCGATGGCCGAACGCGGTGTAGAGGATCCTTCCTTCGCCGTAGCGTTTCCACCATGCCAGCGGGAAGCGCCCGGGTGCGCCGCTCTGCGGGTGCAGATCGAGATGCAGCAGATCGTGGTTTCCCGCGTGGTCGAGCCTGCGAAACTCGTAGATCTCCTCGAAGACGACGAACGACGGATGGAGATGTCCCACCGCGGGGTGCCCCGGCTCGTCGACGTCGCATCTGACTGTCGTCATCGGCCCGTGCGTCAGGAACTCGCCGCCTAACATTCGGACGTACTCCGGCCACCCGTGGAAGGTGTCGCTCGCCGAGTGGACGCCGAGAAACGCTCCTCCGTCGCGCACCCACGCCAGGAACGCGTCGCGATCCGGAAGCGGCAGCTCGCCGCTCGTGTTCGCGAAGATCACCAGCCCGTAGCGGCGAAGATGTTCCGCGGCCATCATCGAGCCCAGCTCGGCGTCCGTCCGAGCGAAGTCGACTCGGATCCCGCCCGATTCGGCCAGCTCTCCGAGCGCTGTCTCCGCGGCCGGTATCGAGTCGTGCCGAAAGCCCTTCGTCACCGTGACCACCAGAATCCCCGTGGTCTCGCCGGAAAGCTCCTGCGCGAAAAGCGCAAATAGCGCAATCATCGAAAACACGACTGCCCACCGGCCCATGAGCTCAGCGTAGCATCCGTGAGCCTCCGGGCGAACTGCGCAGGGCCGCCCGACCTGGATTTCCGCCCCCCAACCCCAGGGGCGGCCTCGACGCAAACCACTTTCCAGACAAAATCACTCTGCATCAGGTCGCATCTCGCGAATGGCACGTGACGCGCGTCATGCCCACCAATGATGTCCACTTCGCTGCCCTGCAGCCTCCCGCACATTCATCGCCCGTGACCAAAGTCATAGTCGCGCCAGGTTTTTGAGGACGCGTCCTGCCGGTTCGTGAGGCCGCTGCCTGAAGTCGCATCCGGCGGCTGCGACGGAACGATCCGTCGCCAGTCGCCCCGGCCCTTATCCCCAACACTTGGAGGAACAGAGCGTGATGAGCAGTTTGAATCGTACTAACCGTGCATCCTTCGTGCTTCTCGCAACGATGTTGATTGCGGCGTTCGCGGGTTCCGCGTTCGCCGCCACCGCACCGGTGACCGTCACGGTCACGGTGACGGGCACCCCGACTCCGGGCGCGACGGTGACCGCGAAGGCGAACATCACCATCAACGACGGATCGACGCTGTCGGGAGTCAAATGGACGCAGACGGGCGGTGTCGCCGCCACGCTGTCCAACACAACCACCGACACGGTCACCGCCGTGCTCCCCAGCCGGAAGGTCTATCGCGAGGACCTCGTCGAGATCCTCGAGATGCCTCCGGTCGATGCCAGCGGGCTTCCGTCCTACGTTCCGCTCCCCGATCCGTACGAGGCGGGCCTGCAGAACGTCTTCGGCGTCGTCGGCGCCACGCCGCTGGCTCTCGAGCACGCGGGCGCTCTCACGTTCGACATCGCCGTGACGACGACCTCCGGCACCCACCACGCGACCGTCGCCATTCACACGACGCTTCCCTGGCCGACCGCGCTCGGCATCCAGAACGTTCCGATCAACCTTCCCGTCATGCTGCACGGCAAGACCCAGGCGAGCTACGACTGGAAGATCACGAACCCCACCGGCGGAACCGCGACGCTGACCGACGCGACGACCCAGAACCCCGAATTCACGCCTAACGTCGCCGGCACGTACACGATCACCGTCACCGACATCGCCGCCGCCAAGGCCGTCAGCTTCAAGGTCTTCGCCGGTACCTACAAGGGCGTCATCATCGGCAAGGACTCCGCCGGCAACCCGCAGCCCGACTGGGAATGCCGCAACTGCCACGGCGTCGGCACCCCGATCGACATGTTCACCCCGTGGGCGAAGTCGGGCCACGCGGAGATCCTCAAGCAGAACGTCAACACCCTCAGCAACCACTACGGACCGGGATGCGTCTCGTGCCACTCCGTCGGCTACACGCCCGGCGTGAGCAACGGCGGCTTTGACGACGCGACCGACTTCGCAGGCCTGCTCGCCTCGGGCATTCTGGCCCCTCCTGGCGCGGTCAACAATTACGACCGCCTGCTGACCGAGTTCCCCGCCTCGGCGAAACTCGCGAACATCCAGTGCGAAAGCTGCCACGGCCCGAACTCCAGCGAAGCGCACTTCAACGGCGTGAAGACCGACCGCAACTCGCTTTCGTCCGACGTCTGCGGCACGTGCCACGGCGAGCCCGCTCGCCACGGCCGCTTCCAGCAGTGGCAGCTCTCTCGCCACGGCAACTACGAGACGGCACGCGCCGAAGGCACCAACCCGGGCTGCGCGAAGTGCCACTCCGCCCAGGGCTTCATCCAGTGGGAATCGAAGGGCTTCGGGACTTCCCCGATCACCGTCGACTGGACCCTCGACCAGGTGCATCCCGTGACCTGCGCCACCTGCCACGACCCGCACGCGGTCGGCACGACTTCGGGCAGCCCGACGACCAACGCGACCGTCCGCGTCTCGGGCTCCACTCCGATGCTGGACGCCGGCTTCAAGGCGACAGGCGTCGGCACCGCCGCGATCTGCATGACCTGCCACAACAGCCGCCGCGGCCTGCGCGACGACCAGCACACCACCGCCGACATCTCTCGCGCCACCCACCTGGGTCCGCAGGCGGACATCGTGATGGGCCAGAACCTCTACTTCGTCGAAGTCGGGAAGCCCGGCTTCCACTCGAAGATCGCCGACTCCTGTGTCACCTGCCACATGGAGCAGACGCAGCCGCCCGCCGGCCTCTCGTACAACTACGGCGGAACGAACCACACCTTCTACGCCTCGAAGACGATCTGCTCGAAGTGCCACACCGAGATCGACGGCGAGGAGTTCCAGGAAGAGATCGAACACTCGATGGAGAGCCTCAAGCACGAGATCGAGATGGCGCTCGAGAACGGCATGACGACCGCACTGCGCGCCGGCAACTTCGTCGACCTCGGCACGACCCGCGTGAAGAGCGCCTCTGAGATCGACTCGGTCGAGTACATCGAGAGCCACGGCCGCCAGGGCGTGAACGTCACGCTGTCGACCGGCGCCGTCGTCGCCGACCTCGCGCTCAACAGCGTCAAGGTCGTTCCTCCCGTCGGAACCGCGGTCGAGCTCCTCGCGACGATGGATCCCGCCGTCGCGAAGGCCGGCTGGAACTACTGGATGATCCACAGCGACGAGAGCAAGGGCGTTCACAACCCGGTATTCGTCGAGAAGGCGCTCTCCGTTTCGCTCTTCGCGACGCAGGCTGCGAACAAGGCCTACGCCTCGACCATCGGCGGTGGCGCTTACCTCGGCGGCGGCGCCGGCAACGGCGCTGGCGCCGTGACCTGCACCACCCCGTACGTCTACTGGGCGGAGATCGCCGGCCACATGCCTGGCCTCGCCGACAGCCAGTGGCGCACCGACCTCATCGCGCGCAACCTGTCCTCGGGGAACGCGTCGCTGCGGTTCGTACTGCATCAGTCGGTCGGAAACCTCGAAGGGACCGGCACGATCGACGCGGCCTCGCAGAAGGCGTTCGAAGACGTCGTCGCCTTGATCGGCGGAACCAACAACATGGGCTCGCTCGAGATCTGCTCGGACAAGCCGCTGCTCGTGCGCGCCCGGGTGTTCAACCAGAGCGCCGACGGCACGTTCGGACAGGGCTTCGAAGGCCACGTCGCCGACCTCGGATACAAGGTCGGGCAGACCGTCAGCCTGATCGGCCTGCGCCAGCAGACCGGTGCCTACCGCACGAACATCGCCATCTCCAACTCGGGCAAGGCCGAGGCGGAAGTCGCGATCTCGCTCTTCAGCGCAAACGGTGCGGCGCTCAAGACCTACAACGTGACCGTGCCCGCGGGCGAGGTCAAGCAGGAAGGCGAGCCGTTCAAGAACCAGGCGAACCAGCCCGACATCGGTTGGGGATACGCGACCGTTACCGTGCTCAAGGGAGCGAACATCCACATGTCGGCGTCGGTCATCGACGTTAAGACCAACGACCCGACGACGATTCGCGCCCAGCAGTAAGAAGCAGTAAGCCGTAGTTCGCCCGGGCGGCAGCGCAAGCTGCCGCCCGG
>JAMPYE010000399.1 GCA_023700825.1 Thermoanaerobaculia bacterium
TCGCTCGGTATCGACGATGGCCCGCTGCGGCTTCGCTCGCTCGAACTCGCCGCGGCAAACGCGGCCGCGTCGCTCGCCCCGGCGGAGTCCGCGTCGTGGCGCACCTGGGTCGTACGTGAGAAGGCTGGCACGCGCCGGGTGAGGGTCAAGGGGCGTTGGACGACGAAGACGATCTATCGCGAGGTCACGCGCAAGGCGAGAAGGACGGACCGCGGGACTCTGCGGAAGCTCGCGTCGGAGCGGGACGCGTCGACCGTCGCGCTCGAGCGCCTTCTCGAGGCGCAGCAGACGAAGTCCGACCGGCAGCAGACGCTGCGCAAGCTCGCCGCGATCGCGCGCGATGCCGCGGACTTCGACGCGTTCGAGGTGCGAGTGGGCGCCCTCGTCGAGCTCGATCCGCGCGAGGACACCGGTCTGCAGGAGCTCTGGAACGAGGGGTGGACCGCCTGGCGCGCGCGAAAGCTCCCGGTCGCCCGCGCGCGATTCTCGTTGATTCAGCGCGTTTATGCCCTCCCTGTCGCCCGGCGCCAGGCGCGCTACTGGTACGCGCGCTGCCTCGAGCGGACGGGAGAGCCGGCCGAGGCGAAGAGGCTCTACGACGAGCTCGCTTCAGTACCGCGCGACGACGTTTACGCGACTTTCGCGCGCGCGCGGGGAGGCCGGCGCCTCGATCCTCCGGCCGGGCCGCCGCGTCCGCCGATCCTCGGCGAGGAGCCGCCCGCGGAGCTCGCGCTCGCCTGGGAGCTGGCGCAGATCGGTCTTCCGGGCGAGGCGCGAAGCGAAGTCCGCGCGTTTCAGAACGACGAGAACCGGCGTTGGAGCTACGCGATCCTCGCCGAAACCCACGCAAGCGACGGGGCGCAGCTCCTGATGGCGAATGCGCTGCGGCGAGGATTCCCCGAAATCGGTACGGTCGATGACGACCTCGTGCCCCAGCGGCAGAGGAGGATGTACTACGACTCGCCGCACCGCGAGCTGCTCGAGCGCGCTTCCAAGAGCCGTGGGCTCGATCCCGACCTGGTCATGGGGCTGGTGCTGCAGGAAAGCTCCGGGGATGCCTCCGCGGGATCGAGGGCCGGAGCCGTCGGGCTGATGCAATTGATGCCGGCGACCGCAGCCGAAGTGAGCCGGAAAGCCGGCATTTCGTTTCGCGAAGAGCGGCTGACCGACGCGGAGCTCAACGTGGAGCTTGGGACGCGCTACCTCCGCGAGCTCCTGGGGATCATGAAAGGGGACGAAGTGCTCGCCCTCGCGGGCTACAACGCGGGGATCGGCAACGTTCAGCGCTGGCTGCGCGCTCAGCGGGGCGCGCCGGAGGACGAGTGGCTGGAGAGCATTCCCTACTCCGAAACGCGCGGCTACGTGAAGCGCGTCCTCTACTATCGATCGGTCTATCGCGAGGCGAGGGGCGGCGGATGACGGAGCGCGGGTCGACCGGAAATCCGTCGCGCGGGTTCGGGAAAGCCGATCGGAGTGCGGCGCGTGTACGGAAAATTGCGCGCCAAATCCACGCGGTTGGAGATCCGTCCCCGCGCGCGCCGCGAGGAAGTCGAGAACGGATCAACCGGCTCAACGACTTAGGCGATACCGCGCCGCGGCACCGGCATTGAATGACCGATCTTTGCTTATGAGAGGGCGGGTTCTGCGGAGTGTCTTGATGGCCGTCCTGACGCTCCTGGTCGTCAGCGGCGGCTTCAGCTCATTCCAGAGGAAGCGCTCCTCGTTCGAGCGGCTCGACTTTCAGTTTCACTGGACCTCGGGCCGGATCATCGTCGACGGCCTCGAGGAGGGCGGGGGAGCCCTTCGCGCCGGCCTTCGGGTCGGAGACGAGATCCTCATGGTCGGAGGATCTCCGACCAGCGAGGTCGACGGTCTGAAGCGGACGCTGCGCCGCGTCGGCCCCGTGGACCTCCTCGTGCTCCGCGGCGGGGAGACCCTCGTTCTTCGCTACGCCGCTCCAGGGCTGCGGGTCGACTACCACTACCTCTTCCTCTCGTTCATCGGCTTCCTCTACCTCGCCATCGGGCTCTTCACCTACATCCGGGGTCCCGGCGGCGAGAGCACGCTCTTCTTCCTGCTCACGCTCGTGACGTTCGTCGTCTACATCTATTCGCCGGCGGGGCAGCTGGACAACACCTGGAAGGCGATCTACCTCGTCGACGAGCTCGGGAGGATCCTTCTTCCTCCGCTGACGCTTCACTTCTTCCTCCGGTTTCCGCGGCTCCTCGTTCGCAGCCGCTGGGTGACGGCGCTGATCTACCTTCCGCCCGCGCTGCTGGCGGTCTGGTCGGCGAACGTGATGCTGCTCGACAACGCACTCGCGCTGGCGCCGACGGAGAGCTCGCTGCGCCTGATCGACCGATGGGAAATGCTGCACTTCGCGCTCTACCTGACGGCGGGCTTCGTCGCGCTCGCCTACGCGTATCGGTCGACCGGGGCGGAGCCTCATCGCCGGCAGATCAAGTGGATCTATCTCGGCGTCGGCGTCGGATTCATCCCCTTCCTGACGCTCTACCTCGTGCCGTTCGTGGTGAAGGGAGAGGGCAGCGTCTACACGACGATCGCGGTGCTGCCGCTGGCGGTCGTGCCGCTGGCGTTCGCGGTGGCGATCCTCAAGTACAAACTCTGGGACGTCGAGGTCGTGATCAAGGAGGTCCTCGCCTACACGCTCACGTTCGTGTTCGGCATGATCGCCTTCTCGACGGTGAACCTGCTGCTGACGCAGGTGATCGAGGAAAGGCTCGTCCTCGAGAGGAACTTCCTCGCGTTCGCCTCCGGACTGTTGATCGCCGGCGTCCTGGTGCCGATGAAGTCGAGGATCGAGTCGTGGATCGAGATGGTGCTCTACCGCGACACCTACCGACATCGCCGGGCGATGGCCGACTTCGTCTACGAGCTCGCGACGTTCCACGACTTCGCCGAGCTGATCGAGAGCCTTCGGCAGCGCCTGCACGCGGCGCTCGAGATCGAGCGCACGAACTTGTTCATCCGCGAGGGGAACCGCTTCGTGATCTACGCGGAGGAGGAGGGCCTGCCGCACGAGGTTCGCGAAGAGGCTCTCGGGCCGCGGCTGACGGCCGGGCCGGTCGCGCTCGGCGAGCCGCGCCTGCCCGACGCCTCGAGCGAGGTCGAGATGCCGCTCGTCGGCGCCGGCTATCGTTACCTCTTTCCGCTACGGTTCCGCAACCGGATCGAAGGGATGCTCGTCTGCGGCGCGAAGAAGGGGGAGTGGAGCCTGTCGAGCGACGACCTTTCCCTGATCAGCTCGCTGACCGCGCCGGTTGCGCTGGCGATCGAGAACGCCCGGCTCTACGGGCGCCTGCGAAGGCAGATCGCGGAAATCGCCTCGCTCAAGGAGTACAACGAGAACATCATCGAGTCCTCGTCGTCGTCCATCGTCGTCGTGGCGGCGGACGGCACGCTGCTGACGGCCAACCACGCGTTCTGGGAGCTGGTCGCGGGAGAGCCCGCGACGAGCGACCTGAGCATCGATTCGGTCTTCCCTCCGTGGCGCGATGTCGTGGCCTCGCCTTCGCGCAACGTCGCGCCTCTTCACTACGTGAATCGGAAAGGGGAGGAGAAGTACCTCAACGCCACGGTGAGCCCGTTCCGCGCGCTCGACGTTCCCGCGGGAACGTCGGTCCTCGTGATCACGGACGTGACCGAGAGGGTGCGGCTCGAGCGCCAGCTGCAGGAGAAGGACCGCCTCGCGTCGCTCGGCCTTCTGGCAGCCGGCGTCGCGCACGAGGTCAACACGCCGCTCACCGGCATCTCGTCCTACGCGCAGATGCTCATCGCCGAGACCGCTCCCGACGATCCGCGCCAGGAGATCCTCCGGAAAATGGAGCAGCAGACGTTCCGCGCGTCGCACATCGTGAACAACCTGCTCGACTTCGCCGCCGACCGGAAGAAGGCGCAGAGCCAGGCGTCGATCGCCGAGGCGATCGTGACGACCGTGTCGCTCCACGAAGTGCTGCTGCGTGGCCGCGGCATCGCGCTGCACGTCGGCGAGCTCCCCGAGGCGGTCGTCCAGGGGGACACCTACGAGCTGCAGCAGGTGGTGACGAATCTGCTGCTCAACGCGCGCGACGCGGTTCAGCAGGGCGGAAACATCTGGATCGATCTCGCGGTCGCCGGGAGCGACGCGGTGCTGCGCGTTCGCGACGACGGGCGCGGGATTCCCCCCGAGTTGCAGAAGGACATCTTCAAGCCGCTCGTCACGGGGCGGCGGGGACAGGGAGGGACGGGCCTGGGGCTCGCCGTGAGCGACCGCATCGTCCGCGGCCTCGGCGGGTCCATTGCGGTGAACAGCGAGCCGGGGAGGGGCGCAGAATTCCGCGTTCGCCTTCCTCTGTTGGTGACGACAACCGAAGCAGTCGGGACACCGGGCGATGCGAATCCTGATCATCGATGACGAGGAAGTCCTGCGGGATGTCCTGCAGGCGGTTCTCCAGCGCGAGGGCTTCGACGTCGCGCTCGCCGCGACCGCCGAGGAAGGGCTCGCCATCGTCGAGAGCGACGAGATCGATCTCGTCGTGCTCGACATCATGCTTCCCGGGATGGACGGCCACGAAGCGCTCCGGCACATCAAGGAGATGAACCCGGCGCTTCCCGTCATCATCGTCACCGCCTACTCGAGCATCGACGGCGCGATCCTCGCGATGAAGCACGGCGCCTTCCACTACATCCCGAAACCGTTCAA
>JAMPYE010000008.1 GCA_023700825.1 Thermoanaerobaculia bacterium
ACCTGCCTCTCCTACAATCCCGCCGTGCTTCGCCACGTCGCCATCACCCTGGAGATGATCAAGTTCCAGCACACGGTCTTCGCGCTGCCGTTCGCGCTGCTCGCGGCGTTCGCAGTCGCGCGGGGCATTCCGGCGACGATGACTCTCGCCTGGATTCTCGTGGCGATGGTCGGAGCCCGTTCGGCCGCGATGGCGTTCAACCGGCTCGTCGACGCGCCGATCGACGCCGCGAACCCGCGGACCGCGACTCGCGCGCTTCCGGCCGGCCTGGTCTCCCGCGGCTTCGTCGCATTGTTCACGATCGCCTCCGTGGCGCTCTTCGTTTTCGCGTGCTGGAAGCTGAACCGGCTCGCGCTGTTGTTGAGCGGCCCCACGCTCGTCGTGCTGCTCGGCTACTCGTTCACGAAGCGCTTCACGGCTCTATCGCACCTCGTTCTCGGCCTGGCCCTGGCGATCGCACCGATCGGGGCCGCGATCGCGGTCGAAGGGAAATTCAACCTCGCGGTCTTTCCGCTCGCGGCGTCGGTGCTCCTCTGGACCGCCGGATTCGACATCCTCTACTCGATGCAGGATCTCGAGTTCGACAGGTCGAAGGGCCTCTTTTCGATCCCGTCGCGCATCGGCGGCGAGCGGGCGTTTCTGCTCGCGCGCGCCTTCCACCTGCTGGCGCTCGCCGGCTTCGTCGCCTTCGGCTGGCTCTTCGCCCTCGGCGCGCTCTACTGGGTCGGCGTCGCCGCCGCCACGGGACTGCTCCTCTGGCAGCATTCGATCGTCTCGCCGCGAGACATCTCCAGGATCGACGCCGCGTTCTTCACCGCGAACGGAGTCCTTGCCGTGGTGCTCTTCCTCTGCGGCGCCGCGGACATCGTTCTGCGATCGCGCTGAGAGCCCTGCCTTTCGTTACAATCCACGCCGCGAAGGAGACTCCCCTCTTGCTCATCGAACGTTATTCGCTTCCGAACGGCCTTCGTGTCGTCCTCAACGAGGACCACACCGCGCCGCTGGTCGCCGTCAACCTCTGGTACCACGTCGGGTCGAAGAACGAGCGGCCCGGCCTTACCGGCTTCGCCCACCTCTTCGAGCACATGCTCTTCTCGGGCTCCGAGCACGTCGGCAACAACGAGCATTTCCGCCATGTGCAGGCGGTCGGCGGCACGCTCAACGGCACCACGTTCTTCGACCGGACGAACTACTACGAGACGGTTCCTTCGCACTGCCTCGAGCTCGCGCTCTGGCTCGAGTCGGACCGGATGGGCTTCTTCCTTCCCGCGCTGACGCAGGAGAAGCTCGACGTGCAGATCAACGTCGTGCAGGAAGAGCGCCGCATGCGCGTCGACAACGTCCCCTACGGCGATTTCTTCGAGCGCCTCCTCGAGCGCGCATACGAGCCTTCGTACCCGTACAACTGGGAAGTGATCGGCTCGATGGACGACATCGCCGCGGCGAAGCTCGACGACGTGCGCGACTTCTTCTCGACCTGGTATCGCCCGAACAACGCCGTGCTCACGATCGCCGGCGATTTCGACCCGTCGGAAGCGCGCGACCTGGTCGCGAAGTACTTCGCCGCGATCCCCGCCAGCCCCGCGATTCCGCCGTTCCAGGCGGTGCGTGCGCCGCTTGGCGGCGAGCAGCGCCAGGTGATCGAGGCCGACGTGCAGCTCCCGCGCGTCTATCGCTTCTACCATGCCGCTCCCTACGGCCACGACGACTGGATCGCCGCCGACCTCGCGACCAGCATCCTCGGTCTCGGCAAGGCGAGCCGACTCGAGCGCGCGCTCGTCTACGAGCAGCAGATCGCGCAGGACGTCGCCGCGTTCGTTCTCCCGACCGAGGCGAGCGGAATGATGATGATGTGGGCCACGGCCAAGGAAGGCGTCGACCCGCTCGACCTCGAGCACGCGCTCGACGCCGAGCTCGAGAAGCTCGCAGCCGAGGGGCCGAGCGACCACGAGCTGACGCGCGTGCGAAACCAGTCGGAGACCGACCTCGCGCACCAGATCGAAAGCTACGAGCATCGCGCCGACCTGCTCTCGACCTTCGAGACCTTCTTCGGCGATGCGAGCCTCGTCGGCGGCTGGATCGATCGCTACCACGCGATCGAGCGCGACGACGTCCGCCGCGTCGCCGGACAGTGCTTCCACCCTGCGGAGCGCGTCACGATTCACTACGTCCCGAAAGGTGACCGATGAGCACGCCTCCGAACAGCGACTTCCGCGCGACGGCTCCACCCGCTGCCTCGCCGCGACCGTTCCACTTTCCCGAGGTCGAGAGGCTGACACTGCCGAACGGCCTGCGAATTCTGCTTGCCCGCTCGGGTGACGCTCCGCTCACGGCGGTCCGCGTCGTCGTACGCGACGGCAGCGACCAGGATCCGGACGGACGCGCAGGGCTTGCCTCGCTCACCTCCGAGATGCTCGACGAGGGGACCGCGACGCGCGGCGCGATCGACATCGCCTCGGAGGTCGCGGACCTTGGCGCCTCACTCGGCACCGGCGCCGACTGGGACGCCTCCTACGTCGCGCTCGACGTCCTGTCGCGCAACCTGATCGCGGGGCTCGAGCTCGTCGCCGACGTGGTTCGCCACCCCGCCTTCGACGACGCCGAGCTCGACCGCGTGCGCGACGAGCGACTCACGTCGATCATCCAGAACCGCGACGAAGCTTCCGTCGTGGCGGGAGAGACTTTCGCGCGCATCGTGTTCGGAAGCTCTCCCTACGGATCACCGTCGATTGGCACGGAGGAGAGCGTCCGCGCGGTCTCTCGCGAGGAGATCGCACGGTTCCACGCGACGCGATACCGTCCCGCGAACCTCTCGATCGCGATCACCGGGGACTTCGAGGCGCGCCCGGCGGTGAGGCTCGTCGAGTCGCTGCTCGGCGACTGGAGCGGCGGCAACGCTCCGGAGCGGCGGGAGATCGATCCCCGCGAACCCTCGAAGAGCTCGATCACTCTCGTCGACCGCCCGCAGTCGGTGCAGTCGGAGATTCGCATCGGGCACATCGGTCTCGACCGCGCGACGCCCGACTACTTCCCCGTCGTCGTGATGAACGCGATTCTCGGCGGCGTCTTCACGTCGCGGCTCAACATGAATCTCCGGGAGCGGAACGCGTTCACCTACCACGTTCGCTCCGGCTTCGGGATGCGGCGCGGGCGCGGCCCCTTCGTCGTCTCGACCGCCGTGCGCAACGAGGTCACCGGCGCCGCGGTGCGCGAGATCCTCGAGGAGCTCCGCCGCATCGGCTCCGGCGACGTGACGCGCGAGGAGCTCGCCGAGGTGAAGAACTATATCGGCGGGGTCTTCCCGCAGTCGGTCGCGACCGCGTCGAGCCTCGCCGGCCGCCTCGAGGAGATGGAAGTGCACGCTCTCTCTCCCGAGTGGTTCGACCACTACCGCGACCGGCTCGCCGCCGTCACCGCCGACGACGTCGTGCGCGTCGCCCGAGAGCACGTCTGGCCCGATCGCGCCTCGATTGTCGTCGTCGGAAGCGCCGCGGAAGTGCGGCCGCAGTTGGAGGGGATGGGGGAGTTGTTAGTTGTTAGTTGTTAGTTGTTAGTTGTTAGTTGTTAGTTGTTAGTTGTTAGTTGTTAGACGCCAACCGGCCGCTTCGCGGCCCAGACCGCCAAATATTCGACTTGTCTGGTAACCGGCCACCAGAAACTGGCGACGTCTCACTTCGCCGTTCCCACGTCCGCGGCCATTTGAAGCCTCCGCCGGGTTGCGCACCACCCGCGTACATGACGAATGTCACACCGCCGCGTGACCGGAGTGACCATCCCCGCCCCTCCGTCCCTCCTAAAGTCCTCCGGCAAGGAGAAGTTTCTCCTCTCGAGGGGAAGGAGCAGAACCATGGGCATGACAATGGCCGAGAAGATTCTCGCCCGCGCCTCGGGACGCGCCTCGGTGCGCCCCGGTGAAGTGGTCGAGCCGCGCGTCGATCTCGCGATGTCGCACGAGAACGGCGCGCTCGTCATCAATCAGTTTCTCGAGGTCTACCAGGGCACCGGCATCGAGGCGAAGGTCTGGGATCCCGATCGCATCGCGATCATCTTCGACCACCGCGTCCCGGCCGAGAGCGCCAAGACCGCCACGAACCAGAAGAAGGTCCGCGATTTCGTCGGCGCGCAGAAGATCTCGAAGTTCCACGACATTCGCGGCGACCAGGGCGGAATCTGCCATCAGATCCTCCCGGAGAACGGCTACGTCCTCCCCGGCATGGTCGTCGTCGGCACCGACAGCCACACCACGACGCATGGCGCGCTCGGCGCGTTCGCGTTCGGCATCGGCGCCACGGAGATGGCCTCGGTCTGGACGCTCGGCAGCGTCCTGAACGTCGAGGTTCCCGGCACGATCAAGGTCGTCATCCACGGCGAGTTCGCCGAGCACGTCTCCGCCAAGGATCTGATCCTCCACATCATCGGGAAGATCTCGGCCGAAGGGGCGAACTACAAGGTGCTCGAGTTCCACGGCGAGGCGATCCATCGCATGCCGACCTCCGGGCGCCTCGTCCTGTGCAACATGTCGGTCGAGGCCGGCGCGACCGCGGGAATCGTTCCCGCCGACGCCGAGACGCTGCGCTACCTGCACGAGACCGCGGGCGTCACGGGGCACATCGACCTCGTCCAGCCCGACGCCGACGCCGTGTACGAGCAGGTCGTCGAGATCGACATCACGAACCTGACCTTCCAGATCGCCTGCCCGCACGGCGTCGACAACGTCAAGCCGATCGACGCGGTGGAAGGGACGAAGGTCGACCAGATCGTCGTCGGCTCCTGCACCAACGGGCGCCGCGACGATATCGCGGCCGTCGCGCACATTCTGCAGGGACGCCGCGTCGCCGACGGCGTGCGCCTCCTCGTCTTCCCCGCCTCGTGGAAGATCTACCAGGAGTGCATGGCGCACGGCTACATCGACGACCTCGTCAAGGCGGGCGCCGTCGTCATGAACCCGGGCTGCGGCCCGTGTCTCGGGGTTCACGAAGGCGCGTTAGGCGACGGAGAAGTCGCACTTTCGACCACCAACCGAAACTTCAAGGGACGCATGGGGAACGCGAAGTCCGACGTCTTCCTCTGCTCGCCCGCAGTAGCCGCGGCGAGCGCCCTGACCGGCTGCATCACTCGCCCGAAAGGAGAGAATCATGGCCAACCCGCAAGAGTCGAATCAGCCGAGGCTGGTTGTCTCGAAGCTTGGTGACGACATCTCGACCGACGCGATCTATCCGGGTCGCTTCATGGCGACGGTCCTGCCGACCGAGACGCCGAAGCTCGCCTTCGCCGACGACGCGGAGCTCAACGGCAAGCTGAACTCCGGCACCGTGCCGGAGGGAAGCGTCATCGTCGCGGGTCGCAACTTCGGCTGCGGCTCCTCGCGCGAGCAGGCGGCATCGTGTCTGCGCGGCCACGGCGTGACGATCGTCGCGCGGGCGTTTGCGCGGATCTTCCTGCAGAACTCGATCAACCTCGGATTGCCGACGGTGATCTGCCCGGAGATCGAGGCTGACCAAGGCGACGAGCTCGTCATCGCCGCCGATCACATCTGGAACAAGACGAAGGACCGGAAGTTCGCCATCGTGCCGCTCCCCGCGGCGCGCCAGGCGATCATCGACGCGGGGGGACTGATCCCCTACACGCGCCGCCGTCTTCTCGAATCACGAGCCTGAAACGAAAACTGCGGCTGACCGGCGGGCCCACTCGGGCCCGCGTGGCCGCCGACGGAGGATTGAAATGGCAAAGTACGACATCGCATGGCTTCCCGGAGACGGCGTCGGCGTCGAGGTTCTCGAGGCGGCGCGGATCGTGCTCGACGCGGTCGAGCTCGACGCGAACTACATTCACGGTGACATCGGCTGGGAGTTCTGGTGCAAGGAAGGCGACGCCTTCCCGCAGCGGACGGTCGACCTTCTCCGCAACGTCAAGGCGGCGATGTTCGGCGCGATCACCTCGAAGCCGGTCAAGGCAGCCGAGGCGGAGCTCGTTCCGGAGCTCAAGGGCAAAGGGCTCGTCTATCGCTCGCCGATCGTCAGGATGCGGCAGACGTTCGACCTCTACACCAGCCTCCGACCCTGCAAGGCCTATCCCGGCAACCCGCTCAACTACAAGGAAGGGATCGACATCGTCGTCTTCCGCGAGAACACCGAAGACCTCTACTGCGGAGTCGAGTTCGGGCCGGTGCCCGACGACCTCGCGTGGGCGCTGGGCTCGCTCTCGAAGAACTTCGCGCCGTTCGCGAACCTCTCGGGCACGGACTACGCCGTCTCCTGCAAGATCAACACACGTAAGGGCTCGGAGCGGATCATCCGCGCCGGCTACGAGTTCGCGAAGAAGTTCGGCCGCAAGAAGGTGACGATCGTCCACAAGGCGAACGTCGTTCGCGCGACCGACGGTCTCTTCCTCGACATCGCGAAGGAAGTCGCGAAGGACTACCCAGGCATCACGTTCGACGAGGCGAACATCGACGCGATGACGATGTGGACGCTGAAGAATCCGCTCAGCTACGACGTGATGGTCGCGCCGAACCTTTACGGTGACATCATCTCCGACCTCTGCGCGCAGCTCGTCGGCGGCCTCGGTTTCGCGGCATCCGGCAACATCGGCGACAAGCTCGCCGTCTTCGAGCCGACGCACGGCTCCGCGCCGAAGTACGCTGGCATGTACAAGGTCAACCCGATCGCGACCATCCTCTCCGCGAAGATGATGCTCGACTGGCTCGGCGAGACCGAGAAGGGCACGCGCGTCGAAGCGGCCGTCGCCGAGGTCATCAAGGAAGGCAAAGTCCGCACCTACGACATGGGCGGCAGCGCCACGACGATCGAGATGGGCAAGGCGATCGCGGCAAAAGTGGGCGTGGCGGTCGGCGCGTAGCGCCGAAGGCGATGGGCGAAAGGCGAGAGGCGATGAGTAAGCAGAGCAACTGCTCCTCAGAACCTCTCGCCGTATCGCGTGCTCATCGCCTTACGCCTCCCGCCGCCGGCTTTTCGCCTCTCGCCTCTCGCCTCTCGCCTCTCGCCTTTCGCCTCCCCGAAGGAGTAGCAGCATGAAGAAGCTGGTCATCCACGAAGTCGGCCCCCGCGACGGGCTCCAGATCGAGAAGCAGGTCGTTCCGGGCGAGATGAAGCTCGGCTGGATCGAGATGCTGATGGCCTCGGGCGTCGACATCGTGCAGGTCGGCTCGTTCGTCAACCCGGCGAAGGTGCCGCAGATGGCCGACACCGACAACCTGTTCAACTTTCTCCGGAACTCGAAGCACCGGCGCGAAGGGGTCGTCCTCTCCGGCCTGGTGCTCAACGAGAAGGGGCTCGACCGTGCGCTCGAGTGCGGCGTCGAACTGATCTGCATGGGAGTCTCCGCGAGCGACACCCACAGCCGGAAGAACACCGGCATGGGCACCGAAGAGGCGCTCGGCCGGATCATCCCGATGGCGAAGCAGGCGCTCGCGGCGGGACGCCCGGTGCAGGTTTCCGTTCAGTCGGCGTTCGGCTGCGGCTTCGAAGGAGCGGTCCCGAGCGAGAACGTGATCTCGATCGTCGACCGCTATCTCGAGGCCGGGCTCAAGACGATCAGCCTCGCCGACACCGCGGGGCATGCGAATCCCCGCCAGGTGACCGAGCTCTACGAGGCGATCTTCGAGATCGCTCCCGACGTCGAGGCGTCGTGCCACTTCCACGACACGTACGGCATGGCGATGGCGAACTGCTTCGCTGCGCTCGAGGCAGGAGTCACCGGATTCGAGTCGGCCTTCGGCGGGCTGGGCGGCTGCCCGTTCACGAAGTTGAGCGGCGGCAACGTCTGCACCGAGGATCTCGTGCACATGCTGCAGCGCGCGGGACTGCGGATGGACATCGGCATCGACCCCCTGATCGTCGCCACGAAGGCGGCGGAAGCGTTCTTCGGCCGGCAGTTGCCCGGCGTGATTCATCGGACCGGTGTGATACCGGCCGGCGTTGCCGCCGGAATTGAGAATTGAAGAATTGAGAATTGAGAGATGGCATCGCTGAGAGATTGAGAAAGCTTGCAGGCAGGTGATCGGGCAGTCGCCCGCGCATCCGCCATCTCTCAATTCTCAATTCTCAATTCGCGGAGCCCCAAATGCCTCCTACGAAACTGCTCTCCAACATCCGCGTCCTCGACCTGACCAACGTCCTCGCCGGGCCGTTCGCGACCGAGCTTCTCGCCCTCTGCGGCGCGGAGGTGATCAAGGTCGAGAACCCCGACGGCGGCGATCTCGCGCGCAAGCTCGGAGCCGTTCCCAAGCTCAACAAGGAGCTGATGGGGACGAGCTTCCTCGCGCAGAACGCGAACAAGAAGTCGCTGACGCTGAACATGAAGGTGCCGTCGGCGAAGAAGGCGTTCCTCAAGCTCGCCGAGACGGCCGACGTCGTCGTCGAGAACTTCCGCCCCGGAGTCATGGACCGCCTCGGCATCGGCTGGAGCGTTCTCTCGGCGCTCAATCCGCGCATCGTCTACTGCGCGATCTCGGGCTTCGGCCAGACGGGGCCGGACGCCGAGAAGCCGGCGTACGACCAGATCATCCAGGGCCTGAGCGGCGTCATGGCGATCAACGGCGACGAGCGGCTCAACCCGCTACGTGCCGGCTTCCCCGTCTGCGACACCGTCGGCGGGCTCAACGCCGCCTTCGCGATCATGGGCGCGCTCTACCATCGCGAACGCACCGGCGAAGGGCAGTTCATCGACGTCGCGATGCTCGACTCGATCATGCCGCTCATGGGCTGGGTCGCCGCGAACCTCCTGATCGGCGGCGTGCAGCCGCAGCTGTTAGGCAACGACAACTTCACGGCGGCCCCGTCAGGGACGTTCGTCACGAAGGACGGCTACATCAACATCGCTGCGAACCAGCAGCAGCAGTGGGAAATCCTCTGCGCCCTCATCGGCGCCCCTGAGCTGACGACCGACCCTCGCTTCCAGGAGCGCGACACCCGCAAGAACAACCGCGCGCTGCTGACGCCACTGATCGAAGAGAAGCTCGAGCAGCACGGCACGCAGCACTGGGTCGACCTCCTCAACGCGAAGGGCGTCCCTTCGGGCGATATCCTGAGCCTCGAGGCCGCGCTCGAGCAGCCGCAGATCAAGCACCGCGAGAGCATCCGGGCAGTCCACGAGGAGACGATCGGCGACATCCGCGTCTTCAACGTGACCGCGAAGTTCGGGAAGACCCCCGCGTCGGTCGACGCGCCACCGCCTCGCCTCTCCGCCCACACCTTCGAGATCCTCCGCTCGATCGGCCTGACCGAGAGGGAGATCGAAGCGATGCGCGCGGAGAGGGCGGTCGGCGAAGTCAGGGAACTGGCGAAGGCGTAAGAGAACGCAGCCGCATCTGCACTCTGAGTGCTACGGCATCTCTTCGAGATTCCGTGCGATCTGCTCCCTCACCCGAGAGGTAGAGCGGGAAACGGGAACTGCGGGTTGATTGAAGTCCGAAGCTCCGACCCCATCTCCGTCGTGTACGCCGTGACGATCCACTCGAAGCGCCTAACGACCTCGCCGAGCAGTTCGAGGAACTCTCGCCGATCGCCGTCGTCGAGAAAGATGTCGCACCGATCATTGCCGCGAGACGTGATGTGGTAGACGGCCCCGGGGTACTCGATTCTCATCGCTCGTGCCATGCACCGAGGATCCCTCGGTTTGTCACCCTTTCCGAGGGATCCGGCGAAATCGAGGCGGAATCGGCCCGAAAGCTCCTCGGAATGGAAACGGTTGCCGTCGGGTCTTCCTCGAATCTACGAGGGGTAGAGTGGAGAATCGGAGTTGCGTGTTGACCGAAGTCCGAAGCTGTGACCCCATCTGCGATCTGCGCGAATTCGCGCGTGTGCCCTATTACGCTGCGTAGCAGGCCACTGTCAGACCTAACGTGGGCGAATGGCCTATTTCGTGAGTGCTGCAAGGTCGCTACGGAATCGGTTCAATCACGTCGACCTTACATTCCCTCCCGGAGTAGTACGAGCATTGGCTCTGTCGTCGGACCACCCGCTTGCAGAACGAATAGGGAGGAGTCTGATCATTGGGCATTATCCGCTCGGGATAGCACCCGATCCATACTTCGTCCGCCGCATCGATCGTTGTCGAAAAGTCATCGACCAGTTGATCGTCGAGGTACACGCGGTAGCGGACGTTCGACGGGATCCCCTCGATACGGCCCGCATAGAAACTCAGGACCCGGTAGTATTTGCCGTCAAGGATCGGTGCGGACACCGTGTTAGTGTAATTCGCGAACCAAGGGTAATAGCGCCAGTACGTCTCCTCGATCTGCAGCGAGACGCCGTGCAGGGCGTTGTTCTCGATAGACGAGTCCATGTCGACGCGCAGCCGGGATGGACGTGATGCCGTGACCTCCACCGAGAACTCGTACAGTGTTACGCCCCGTCCCGCAGTGTCCTCCAGTCGGAGCGTGGCGGGGTACGTGCCCGGCGCCAGATGAAGCTCACTTAAGGCGACATTACTGTCATAGAGGAATCCGATCGTCGCATTAACGGACCGCCGTGAACTGACGAGCGGAACTCCCGCGACGGTCACCACGACCGAGTAGTCGGCGAGGTACTGGAGCGGATCGGGCGCGTCAGCCCGGAGCCACGGCTTCGGATCGACACCATCGTCGAGCGCGAAGTTGCAAATATAGTAGGAGAAGTGCAAGTGGGATGCGCACGACTGTCCAGAATTGTCCGCTTCGGCGAACTGCTCGCCAGCGCGCACCTGCGTCCGCGCACTGTACTCCGCGGCATTCGGAGTATTGAGGTGCGAGTACCGGGTGAGATTCCCGTCATAGTGACGAAGCTCGATGAAGTGCCCCCGGCTGTAATAGTTAAGCACCTTCCCGCTCGGGCACTGGAGCGGCGTCGGACGGGGGCGATACGGGTCGTCCGCAACGGTCTCAATCATCCCATCTTCAGCAGCGTATAGCGGGTCGCTGGTGTACGAGCGAAGGTCGATAGCCAGATGGCGATTAGGTTGCGCCCGCTTGTAGTCTCGTCCCGCGACGAAGATCGATCCGTCCGCGTTGTAGATGTTGTGCGCAGTCGGGTTCGTTAAGCGCCGCGGTAGGGCGAAGTCCATGATCGCCCGGACGTGAAAGGTACCTGTGCTCGTCGCGCGAGACAAGCCCGTTGCGGGTTCTTGGACGTCGAGCCTGGTAAATCCGCACAGTTCAGAGTTTTTTTTTGACAGGAGAACCTTAATCGTTACCGAGTAGATGTATGCCTTCGCCTGCGACGGCGCGAGCCCTGAAGCCTTCGCGCTCGCCGCACCAGGATCGCTTGGGTCAACGTAGTCCGCGGGGATCGTCGCTGTGAGAATTCCAGTAGCCGGGTTGAAGGAGGTGCTGAGGGAGACGTAGTCCACATCGTCTTCGCCGAAGAGTTCCACGAGCATCGTGGGGTTGTTCGTGGGCGAAAGGAGTGGTTTCAAGTCGTTTGGCAAGGCGATGTTGACGGAGAAGGACGAGGACGGCTTGCGGTCGAATTCAACTCTGGACAGCGTGACGGAGACCGCGCTGCCTGCTTTCGTCGCCGTGAGGTGGTTCAGTAGCCACTTCCGCTCCAGCGGCGAAGCGGTCTGCGTGAGCCTGACTGCCATCGACCCGCCGGAGGGATCGGGGCCGAGCCTGATCGAGAGGCCGCCCGCAGTAAGGGTTCCGCCGGAAGCTTGGATGTCGCCATTCGCGGACGCGATGGGGACGACGGCATTCGCGGTCACTCGGATCCGCTCTTCGAATAGCGTCGTATCACTGCCGCGTTGTTCGCCGTGGCGTACGACACTCAGCGCGTACTCGCCGCTTAGTGTGCTTTCTGGGATTCGAAGTGTCACATCGTCCGTGCCGATGGCGTTCGGCTCCAAAGTCGACTCCCCGAGGCGGAACGTGAGCGACTGCAACTGGCCGGAGTTGAACCGTTCCTTCCCGTGAAGTTCGAGGATTTCCCCCGCAACGTAGGGCTCATTTGGGGTGACGTGGCGAAGTTCGATCGGGTGCGCCGTGCTGCCGTCAGCCATAGTAGGCTGCACGAGGACGAGCAGAATGAAAAGGGAGCACAGTCGTCGGAGCACAGACACACCTCTTTTGCTCAAAATTCTTCGGATTCTAACCTGACACTGACTGCCGCTATTCCGCATCGGAAAACGAAGAAGTAATTCTTCGTCGGAAGCGCCCTCCATCGGTCTCGTCCCCCTAACTGTCACAAATCCGATGGTAGACCCCTTCTGCCTTCTGCGCCCAAGCGTCGTCCTCGCCGGCCTTTGCCCGGGATGATGATGCACATCGACGGCAGCACGCACGCGTGGCTTGGACCGTCATGGCCCGAAAAGCGAAAGGGCTGCCGACCGAGTGGCCTGCAGCCCGATCAATCATTTGGCTTTACGTAGAAGTGCATCAGTCTGACTTGTGCTTGGCATGAGCCTCTGCATGCCACTGTCGGATGGTCTGCTCTGTGGGGAGAGAATCACCCGCATCGCGCAACATCGCCTTCCACCACTCAGGAACTTTCGGGTTCTTGAGCACTGACGAAAGTGTAGCCTCGGCTTGTCGCCGGTTGTGAAGTCGCCCCTCTAGATCTTCGCCTCCGAGCGACGCCACTCGGCGAACCTCGAATGCAACGCGCGCGATTTCAGGAGCCACAGGGCTATTCGCGTGCACGCGCAATAACTCCTCAGTAGTACCTACGAAATCCTGAATCTCCGTAGCGCGAACATGCAGCAGCGCGTAGGGTGCGTAGCCAGAACCGGGATACTTTTTGACGACATCCTCGGCGAGCGTCGCCTTGCCCCAGCTGTGCACAGTCCATGCTCGATCAAGCAATCTCATACTCTCCCAGACTTGCTTATCAACGCCGGTCGGCTCGATGACTTCAAAGGCTGCGGAGGTCGAGTCGACGGACTTCTTTCCGGCGCCTTGAAGCAGTTCCTCGACGATAGCCCGCTTGCCGGCGTCGCTTTCCTCCTCCGCCAGCAACTGCTCGGTTTCTTTTGTAACTTCCGCGAACACCACACTCAGAGATGCTCAGAGATGCGGCCAGTGCTTCGGACTTCTCCTCACTGTCGGGCAAGATTGTCTCATCGAAGCTGTTCCTCGAGATTGGGAAGGCGGCTCGGGAGACGCACAGCCGCAAAGCCCCGTTCAGGCGCAGGTCTCTTCGTTCCGCCGCCTGATTCGCAGCGTCGTCGGGCCCTCGGCGCCGGGTACAAGCCACGCCGCGGCCAGCGCGTCGCCGACGCGAAGTGCGGTGTTCGTGGAGTGCTGAAGCGGTCGAGCGTCGCGTCTCTGCTCAGCCGAGAGCCGCGCAGGCGGTATCGACCATTCGACGCAGCTCCGGGTCGCCGCGGAGCGCACGTTCGGCCTCGTCGATGAGATCGCTCACTCTCCCGGAGCTCCGCAACCGCAAGGCCCCCGCGATCGATCGGAGCCGGTGCAGCCCTTCGTACCAGCCGAGCCAGGCGGCGAGCATTCGCGCGGCCCCTCCGTGGGATTCGCGAATCTCCCGCGCCGAGGTGCGGAACGCGCCGGCCACGGCCTCTACGATCGTCGCCATCTTCGGCCGTCCGACCGTGCGCTGTACCGACGGATGCTCGTCGCTCCGCAATTTCGACTCGACGATCTTGCGCATCGACGCGATCCACTCTTCCGTCCCGAGATAGAGTTGCCGCTGCACCTGGTCGAACAGCCGCTCCTCGGAGCTGAGCTTCTCCTCGACGTAGGCCATGTAGTTCTCCCGCCAATCCTCGGCCTCACCAAAAAGCGCGGCGATCTCACCGACTTTCAGCCACTCGGGAGCAGCTTCGTAGCCAGCCGTGGCGCGGTAGCTCGACCACACGTACTGCTCGGGCCGCTCGACCATCTTCGCCCGCACCGGGTTCAGCACGACGTAGCGCAGCAGCTCGAGGTAGTACGACTCCTTCTCGACCAGAAACGCATGGAACCGGTCGCCGAGCAGGTGCCCCCATCGTTTGTGCGTCCGATTGAACCACGCCGCGTAGCTCCCGTTGAGCCACTGCATTCCCCGCGAGAGCGTCGGCGTCGGTGTCTCGATGACCAGGTGAAAGTGATTGGTCATCAACGTGTACGCCGTGACGATCCAGCCGAAACGCCTAACAACTTCGCCGAGCAGTTCGAGGAACTCTCGCCGATCGCCGTCGTCGAGAAAGATGTCGCGCCGATCGTTACCACGCGACGTGATGTGGTAGACGGCCCCGGAGTACTCGATTCTCATCGCTCGTGCCATGCACCGAGGATCCCTCGGTTGGCCACGATTTCCGAGGGAACCGGCGAAATCGACACAGAATCGACCCGAAAGCTCCTCGGAATGGAAACTGTGGCCTTCGAGTCCCAGTCGAATCTACGAGAGGTAGAGCGAGGAATGAGACTCACCGGTTGACCGAAGTCCGAAGGTGTGACCCCGTCTGCGCAGCCGAACCGCCGGACGACCTCGCCGAGCAGTTCGAGGAACTCTCGCCGATCGCCGTCGTCGAGAAAGATGTCGCGGCGATCGTTCCCGCGCGACGTGATGTGGTAGACGGCCCCGGGGTACTCGATTCTCATCGCTCGTGCCATGTACCGAGGATCCCTCGGTTGGTCACGATTTCCGAGGGAACCGGCGAAATCGACGCAGAAGCGGCCCGAAAGCCCCTCGGAATGGAAACTGTGGCCTTCGAGTCCCCGTCGAGTCTACGAGAGGTAGAGCGGGAAATGAGTTTCACGGGTTGACCGAAGTCCGAAGGTGTGACCCCTCTGACCCCTTTGTGACCCCTTTGCGGAGGCGCGCCGGACTCTCCTCGAATGGACCTGCAACCAATTCACCTTCCCACTTCACCTGGAAAAACGGGCCATCGTCCCGAGAAGCCTCGAGGTACGCACCGTTGTTAACGAGCACATCGCCGCGCCCTTCGTTTCGCAGCGACACTCGAAAGATCGAGGTGACTCCGGGCAGGACCCGTCCGGGTAACGCCTCGAGGGATGCGCTGACCGCCACCGGCTTGCGCTCTGCGTGGAGGGCGACGGAGCCCAGGACGAAGCAAACCAGGAAACTCAGGACGATTACTTGTCTTCTACGCATACGGACCTCGCGGCCCTTCGAACCACCGGGCGTCAACTGACCGACGCCGATCCCGCGGAGCACGAACGGTGAGCGGCGACCGACAGAAGGCAATCTCGGCCGCCAACCATGGCGAAACTCGATTCAGCAAGTCGCGACTTCGCGAATTCTTCGCTTTTCCCGATCTGCCCCCCCGCGACGCGGCGACACATGACCGCGATCACGACGCCCTGCTCCTCAGTTCAGCGATCGACTTCTCCCGTATGCAAAGGTCTGATCGAGCTCGTTGTCTTTTGGGATGCCGGATCTCACAACCCTTAGTCGCTCCCTCCAAGAATCAGGCGACGTCAGGAGTGTCTTGTCGATCACATTTCGCGCCGCCTCAGCAAGTTCTTTGCTCTTCGCGAGGTCGCGCAGCGCGACGGCATTCGCCTGGCTTGCCTCCGTACTTGCGAGCGCAATCGCGAGCAGCGGCGCAATGGGGCTGCTCCGATGATGCTCCCAAATCGGCTGAAGCACCGCGATGCGAGCGGCGCGAATCTCCTCCGCGGACATACCTTCACGCCCAACGGACAGGCTGAGCGCGGCGTACGGCGCGTAGCGAGAATCTGGCCATCTCTGGAGGATCGTCTCGAGTGCGGCCTGCTCCGTCAACCAGTGGCTACCGCACCAGACACCTCTTCCCGCTTCCTCGAGGTACCTCCAGGCTTCCCGATCAACGCCCTTTGGCTGCTCAATTTCGAGCACGGTGACAGCCGAGACGATCTCGGTCAGCGGCTGCTGTTCCAGGAGTGAATAGGCATCATTCTCTCGCTCGAGCGAGTCGCGGTTGTCATCCACGACCGCTCCAAGCCTGAACCGGAGTCGAACCACTCCCGGTCGGCAGAGACGTGTGTCGGAGAACCAGATATTCTCAAATGTCTCCATGGACGACCCAAAGAGAAACCGCCGATGTTCCCCGGCAGCCAGCCGAATGGGGCCCGCCGGCTCGCTGAACATACCCGATCTCTCTTCGCCTTGCCACCGCAATTGGAAGAAACCGCCGTCCCCTAACGCCGCCTCGAGTATGGCTCCGTTTTCAACGATTACGGCCGAGCGCCCTTCGTTTTGAAGTGAAACGCGAAAGATCGCCGGAATCCCGGGCAGCACGCGCGTCGGAATCGTCTCTATCTCGGCTCGGACGCGAATCTCTTTGGTGCCCGCAACCGCCGGAGGACTCAATATCACCGCTGAAGCGCTGGCCAACAACATCGTCACGATTAGCATTCGGCGCATGATCTGCTCCATCAGAACACGAAACTGACCGGCGGAAAATTCTGCGTCATCGGCTTACGCGAGGAAGAGATCGAAGCGGTGCGCGCGGAGAAGGCGATCGGAGAAGTGAGGGAACTGGCGAAAGCGTAGACGCCAGTCGGAACTGGAACGGCACGCGCCCGGCCTGCACCTACGCCTGGACGCCCTCCGCCCGTCTCTCAATTCTCAATTCCCTAATTCTCAATTCCGCCGCGCCAGCGGCGGCCTTACATTCTCTCCGGCATCGGAATGCCGATGATGCCGAAGATCTGGACCATCGTGCGGCGGAAGACTTCCGCGACGACCGCACGGCGCTGGCGCTCGGCGTCGTCCTTCTCGTTGAGGATCGGGAACTTGTGGTAGAAGCTGCTGAAGGTCTGCGCCAGGTCGAACGCGTGGCGCGTCAGCAGCGAGAGCTCGAGCGTCTCCACCGCGCGCCGGATCACGTTCTCGGTGTCGGCGCTCATCCGGACGATCTGCCACATGTCGTCGACCAGCTCGTCGCCGATCGCCAGCCGGTCGACCTGGTCCTTCGCGAGCATCGGATCGACGCCCCGCTCCTGCATCTTCCGGAAGATGTTCCCTACGCGCACGGTCGAGTAGAGCAGGTACGGCCCGCTGTCGCCCTCGAAGCTCAGCGCCTCGGCGACGTCGAACGCGATCACCTTCGTGCGACCGTACTTGAGCATGAAATAGCGGAGCGCCGCGATGGCGATCTGCCGCGCTAGCCGCGCGTCGTCCTCTTCGCTGCCGCTCGAGCGCTCGCCGCTGATCTTCTCGCGCGCCTTCGCCTCGAGCTCGTCGAGCATGTCGTCGGCCTTCACGCCGAGCCCCTTGCGCCCCGACATCTCGAGATACGCCTTCTGCTCGTCTTCCGGTTTCACCTCGACGCCTAACGACTTCGCGGTCGCCGGGCTCAGCGCGACCATCTCGTACGAGAAGTGAATCGAGCGCTCCGCCTGCTGCGCGTGCCCGAGAATCCGGAGGCCTTCCTTGACGATCTTCTGCAGGTACCCCTGCCGCACGTCGATGACGTTGTAGACCGACTGCGCGCCGCCGAAGTGCGGAGCGCCGGCGACGGCGTCGTCGTCGCTCGTCGTCTCCCAGACGATCCGCCCGTCGTCGTAACGACGGAACTCGCGGTAGCCGAAGGTGTCGCCGATCAGGCCGAACTTCCAGAGCTGGTAGGCGATGTCCTTGCCGACGTACGTGACGGTCCCGTTCGAGCGGACGAGGATCTTGTCGGGCTCCTCCATCCCTTCGAACTCGGGCGAGTCGGCGAGCTTCATCACCCAGCAGCCCTTGTGCTTGCCCTCTTCTTCGAAGATGACCGAGCCCGACTTCTTCAGCAGCTCGAACGCGCGGTCCCAGAAACGCTGGCGGATGATGTCGCTTTCCTTGACGAGCACGTCGTACTCGATGCCGAGCCGGAGCGTCGTCTCGAGATGCCGCTTCACGACCGCCTTCGCGATGATCGCGCCGAGCTTTGCCGTGTCACCTTCGCCCTTTTCGATCTTGTGCAGCGTCTCGCGCCGCCACTCCAGCGCCTCGGGGTGCGCTTCGTAGTGGTGCCCTACGCGCGCGTAGAGATCCCAGCAGAAGTAGTCGAACTTCGTTCCGTCGGCGATCCGCTTCTGGACCTCGGCGATGCCTTCTCCGAGCAGGCGCTCGAACCCGACGACGACGTCGGCGACCTGCACGCCCGTGTCGTCGATGTAGTTCTGCCGCTCGACGCGGTGACCGAGCGCCACGAGGCTGCGAATCAGCGTGTCGCCCAGCACGGCGTTTCGCAGATGCCCGATGTGCGCAGCCTTGTTCGGGTTGATGTTCGTGTGCTCGACCGTGATGCGATGTCCCGTCTCCGGCAGCGGCGCGCCGATCGCCTCGAGGTGCGCGAGCGTGAAGAGCCTGCGGTCGAAATGGAAGTTCAGGTATCCCGCCCCTTCCACCGACACCCGGCTCACCGCGGCCGGGAGCTCGAGGCCGCTGGCGATCGCCTCGGCGATCTGTCGCGGCGCCTTCCGCGCCTGCTTCGCGAGCTCCATCGCGACCGCCGTCGCGAGGTCGCCCATCGCGAGCCGCGGCGGCGCCTGGAGGATGACGCGCTCGACCGGGATGCCGAAGAGTGTGAGCACGCGCGCTTTGATCGCGTCGGAGAGCTGCTCGGTGATCTGCTCGAGAATCATGGGGTCACCTGCCGTATGCGTGATGGCCGATGTCGTTCCAGCACCGCAGGAGATAGCGGTCGGAGCGCCATTCGAAGATGTTGATCGATGCGTTGTCCTGGAGAAGCGTCCGCGCGCTCGTGAGCGGCAGGCCGAGGAGGCCCGTCGCGAGGATGCGAATCGCGAGGCCGTGAGAGACGATGACGGGAGTCGCCTTCCCGCCCTTTTCCGCTTCGTGCTCGCCGATCGCGAGCATCGCGCGGCGCACGCGAGTGTCGACGTCGGCGAACGACTCGCCGCCGGGCGCAGGAGTCGAAGGGTCGTGCAACCAGGCGCGGTAGAGCTCGGGCTGCGCCCTGCGCACCTCGTCGAAAGCGACCCCTTCCCATTCGCCGCAGTTCACCTCGCGAAGGTCGTCGAGCTGGCGGACTTCGAGGCCGAGCTCCGCACCGATGATCTCCGCGGTCTTCCTGGCTCGAGAGAGCGTCGACGCGTAGATCGAGGTGGGACCGAGTTCGCGGAGCCGCACTCCGAGCAGGCGCGCCGGCTCCCGCCCCTCGTCCGAGAGGTCGCTGTCGCTCCAGCCCTGCGCAACGCCCCGGGCGTTGTCGATCGTCTGGCCGTGGCGGGAAAGGATGAGTCGTTCGAACATGAGCATTTGCCTGCGCGGGGCGCGCGGCGCCGGACCGAAACGGGCAGCAAGGCGCGTGCCCCGCGAGAGGGGCCGCACGATATCAGAATCCGTTGTGGGGGGTGAGCGCCCGGCGCGGCGTCAGGCGGTGACGGTCTTCTCGCGTTTGAAAACCATGCCGATGTGATCGGTCGCCCCGGTCTTGAAGTTGATCGACGTGATGCTGACCAGCTCCCAGCCATCATCTCCGAGCCTGTTGAGCTCCTCGGCGCGCCGCGGGTCCATGGAGTAATTCTCCGATCGGACGTTGATGATCTTGTACTCCCACTTCGTCATAAAAACCGCCTCCCCGATCCCGTACATACAGTTGCGGCAGCAAAAGTGTAGCAAGTTACGGACAAAAGGCGAAAGGCAGCAGGACAGGCGGGAGGCGAAAGGCGAGAGGCGAGAGCAGTCGGGAGGCGAGGTCAGGGTCGTCAGCCGCTCAATTCGACGGGGCCGAAGCAGCACCGGTAAACGGCTGCCTGCTCATCGCCTCTCGCCTCTCGCCTTTCGCCTCGCCTCTCGCCTCGCCTCTCGCCTCTCGCCTCTCGCCTCTCGCCTCTCGCCTCTCGGCTTTCGCCTCTCGCCTACTCCGCTGTCTCCCGCCACGCCGCCGCGTCGGCCGGCACGTCGGTGATGACGCCGTGGCAGCCCCAGTTCCGGAAGGACTCCCACCATGGCGCCGAGTTCGGGGTCCAGGGGACTACCTTCAACCCGGCCTCGACGAACTCGCTGACGAGCTCGTAGTCGACGAAGGTGTGCGCGGGAAAGAGCCATCGGGCGCCGAGATCTCGCGTGTAGCGCGCGCCGCCGACCATGGTTCCCGCGATGGTCACGCCCAGCTCGAAGCGCGCGGAGAACTTCTCGCGCAGCCCTGCGAGCTCGGCGACGAGGCGGTGGTCGAAGGACGCGATGACGACGCGGTCGAGCTCGCCGACGGCGTCGATCAGCTCGCGAGCATACCCGCGGCGCTTGACCTCGAGGATCAGCTCGCCATGACCGTGCAGCTCGCGGAGGCTCTCGAGCTTCACGGCGCCCGGCCACGCGACGGAGAGCTCGGCGAAGGTGAAGAGCTCCACGGGGGTGCCTCCGATCTCGTCGTCGTGAAAGAGGACGAGAGTCCCGTCGGCGAGCCTCCGGACGTCGGTCTCGATCCCGTCGGCGCCGTCGCCGAGGGCGATCGAAAACGATTCGAGAGTGTTCTCCAGCGCACGGCGCCGATCGCCTCGATGGCCGTAGATCCGAAGTCTTCGATGCGCTGCCTTCGATGGCATAAGGTACTGTTCCTAGAGTCAGTTCTGCGCGCCGCTTTCGTTGACTTGTTACGCGCGCGAATGGTACGTTGCCCCAAACATCGGAGCCAGAAAAAGCATGCCCAAGAAGATCCTTCTTGCTGATGACAGCATCACGATTCAGAAGGTCGTCGAGCTGACCTTTTCGGACGGGGACTACGAGGTCATCGCCGTCAACAACGGCGCGCGGGCCATCGACAAACTCGGTGAGATGCGCCCCGACATCATCCTGTCCGACATCATCATGCCGGAGAAGAATGGTTACGAGGTCTGCGAGTTCGTCAAGTCGCAGCCTGCGCTCCGCTCGATTCCCGTCATTCTGCTGACCGGCACGTTCGAGCCGTTCGATCCCGATCGCGCCGAAAAGGCCGGTTGCGACGCGGTGGTCACCAAGCCGTTCGAGTCGCAGAACCTGATTCACAAGGTCGAGGAGCTGATCGCGGCCTCGGCGCAGGCGGCTCCGGAGCCCGTAGTCGAAGCTCCGCCCCCGCCTCCCGTCGACATGTCGGGAGAGACGCGCGCCTGGCAGATCCCGACGATGCCGCCATCGTTCGCGCCCGAGAGCGAGTCGCCGTTCGCCGCGCCCCCGTCGTTCTCGACGCAGGAGTCTCCGTTCGAGATGCCGGCAGCCGAGCCGGATGTGCACGAGCAGTCGACCGACATCTTCGAAGCGCCGCCTGCCGACGCCTTCTCCGGCGAAACTCGCGCGTTCCCCGCGATGAGCCTCGAACAGCTTCAGGCGATGCAGCAGCAGGCAGCGCCCGAGCCCCCTCCGATGCTGAGCCTGGACGAGCCCGAACTGCCTCCCGCGTTCGAGCCTCCTCCGATCGCTCCGCCGCCTCCGGCGTTCGGACTCGGCGGCGAGATGGATGCGTTCCCCGCGAACACGATCGACCAGGCGCCAGTGCTGGAGCAGGGAGCTGCGCCAGTGTTCGAGATGGGTTCGCCCGAGCCGGCCGAGGAGCAGTACTCGGCCGAGACGCGCGCCTTCCCGGCGATGAGCTTCGAGCAGATGCAGGCAATGCAGCAGCAGGCCGCACCGCTGGGAGAGCAGATGTTCGAGCCGCAGGCGGAAGAGTCGCCGATGCCGCAGGACGAGGTCTTCGGTGGCGCCACCGAGGAGCCTGCCTACTCGGCCGAGACGCGCGCCTTCCCGGCGATGTCCTTCGAACAGATGCAGGCGATGCAGCAGGGGGCGGAGCCCGCAGCCGAGCTTGCGCCCGAGCCCGAATGGGCGGCGCCGGCGGCGGAAGAACCCGCCTGGAACGCCCCCGCAGCCGAGCTGGAGCCCGAGCCCGCCGCTGCGTGGGACGCGCCTCCCGAAGAGGCACCCGCTTCATGGGAAGCGCCTGCCGAAGAACCGGTCGCCGCGCCGGAACCCGAGTGGGCGACACCCGCAGCCGAGCCCGAATGGGCAGCGCCCGCTCCTTCGTTCGACGATGCCACCACGGGAGCCATCCCGGCGATGGCTCTCGACGAGAGTTCACTCGTCGAGGAGCCTGTCGCGGAGCCGGAACCCGAGGCGGCGTGGAGCGCTCCCGCCGAAGAGCCCGCGTGGAACGCACCCGCCGAGGCACCCGCGGTCGCGTGGGAAGCGCCGGCGGAAGAGCCGGTTGCCCAGCCCGAGCCGCTCATGGCCCTCGAGCCCGAAGTCGCGCCCGAACCCGAGCCAGAGCCTGAGCCAGCATGGGCGGCGCCCGAGCCTGCCGTCGCCGCGGCTGCACCCGTCGTCGCGGCCGCTGCGGCATCGATGGGAGTGGGCGAGCTCACCGATGCCCAGATCGAGACGATCGCGCGACGCGTCGTTCAGATGATGTCCGAGGATGTCGTCCGCAAGATTGCGTGGGAAGTGGTTCCCGAGCTCGCGGACATGATCGTGCGCGACCGGATCAAGGAGCTCGAAAGCGCCGAGTAGTTTTCCTTCAGAACTAATTTAAAAGCGGCGC